>JBAYBU010000114.1:0-5232 GCA_041669105.1 Bacteroidales bacterium
ATATTTGGTGGTCAAATACTGGTTAGTAGTGGATTTCTCCAAAACATCGGTTTTGTTCTGTTCATTTTTGCCTTAATAGTACTAAATATAACTATAAACTTTGGTATTGAGCGCAGCTTGCTCACAGAGAGAAAAAATCAGAGAGAACTCAAACATTTAAAGTCAGATTATGTAAGTAAAATGGCAACTCTCCAATTCAACAGCAAGAAAACAGAGATAGAAAAAAAACTTAAAGAACTTAAATCTACTATAAAGCCACCTATAGACCCACCAATAAGGGTAGTTATAGAAAATTAAAGATATGAACACATTTATCAGGCGTGTATATATTGTCTACTTTATTCTTATTATTCTAGCTATTAGGATAATAAGTAGAGTAATTTTTCTTTTATTCGTTGCCGATATAGAAGTGAAAGATATAGATATATCTTTTAGACAAGAAGAGATAGAGGCTACAAGAGGAAGCATACTTGCAAGAGACGGTAGAGCCCTCTCTACTTCTGTACCATATTTTCAAATAAGGATGGATTGTGCGCTTGCTTCAGATGAACTCTTTAATTCACAGATAAATGCCTTAGCAAAAGAGCTTTCAGTTTTTTTTGGAAATAAAAGTCCTGCCCTCTATAAAAAAGAGTTAATTGAAGCACGTAAAGCAGGAAAAAGATATAAAACCATTGGTAATAGAATTGTAGATTATACAGAAATGCTTCTGATAAAACAGTTTCCGATTTTTAAAGAGGGCTCTTTAAGAGGAGGCCTCATTACCGAACAAAAGAGTCGCAGGAACAATCCCTATGGACGCTTGGCATACAGGACTATTGGCTATATAAACAGCAACGAAGTTGGTGTAGGTGTAGAGAGGAGCTATGATTTTTATCTAAAAGGGAAACCAGGCAAACAGATAGTCCAACGAATGTTGGGAGGAGAATGGGTTCCTGTAGCCTCCCAAGAGACTATTTTACCACAAGATGGATATGATATTCTAACTACCATCGATATAGATATCCAAGAAGCAACCGAAATTGCACTGAAAGAACAACTTTCCCTTTCAGAAGAGTTTGAAGGGGCAACTGCTATTGTAATGGAAGTAAGTACTGGAGCTATACGTGCAGTTGCAAATATGAAAAAAGAACCAGGAGGAACATTTGATGAGTCATATAATTATGCCATCGGGCATGCAACTGAACCTGGTTCAACTTTTAAACTTGCAACCCTAGTTGCACTTATAGAAGATGGCTATATCTCTTTAGATACACCTGTAGATGCCGGCGATGGCAAGTGGAAATACAGCAGTGCAACATACCACGATGTTAGTTACAATGGGTATGGTAAAATAAATATGCTCGAAGCATTTGAAAAATCTTCTAATGTTGCTTTTGCTAAAATGGCTGTAGAGCACTATGCCAATAATGAGAAAAAATTTGTAGATAGAATCATGAATATGAAGATTACCGAAAAGTTTAATCTTGATATTATGGGAGAAGCTCAAGCTGTTATCTATGCACCAGGAGATAAAATGTGGTCAAAAGTCTCACTCCCATCAATGGCAATTGGTTACTCATCTATGATAACCCCTTTACACACTCTCACTTTTTATAATGCCATTGCAAATAGGGGCAAAATGATGAAACCCTATTTTATAGAGAACATACAAAAAAACAATATTATTCATCAAAAATTTGGTCCACAAGAAGTTAGCGGATCAATTTGCTCGCAAAGAACAGCAGAACTAGTACAAAAAGCTCTTAGAGGAGTTGTAGTAGAAGGGACAGGTAAAATAATAGATGATCCAAGATACAATATATCTGGAAAAACTGGAACCGCCCGAGTAGCGTTTGATGGTAAATACGTGGATGCCGCTGGATACAGAAAGCATCAAGCAACGTTTGCTGGTTTTTTTCCATCAGAAAATCCTAAATACTCTGCGATTGTCGTTCTCTATTCAGTTAAAACTCGAGCTAATTTTTATGGTGGGTCATGGGCTGCTCCCGTATTTAAAAAAATATCTGATAAGATATACAGTAACAGTCCAGAATGGAAGGATCCTCTTAATTCAGTAAAAGAGGGAGGGGCTGGGCAAGCAGAGTTACTTGCAGGGAATACAGCAGCATTAAAAACTGCACTCTCATTCTTGCCCTCTCAAAAAGATCAAATAGCAATATCAGAAGAGTGGGCACAAAAAGATAGCACAGGAAAAAGATTAATTGCAGGCAATATCCAAAAAGGGACGGTACCTAATGTATTAGGCATGGGACTAAGAGATGCTCTATATCTGCTAGAAAACAAAGGATACCGAGTCTCTTTTAAGGGAAAAGGGAGAGTTGTTTCCCAAAGCCCAGAAGCAAATAGACAAATGAACAAGAACGGAATTGTTGAAATAGAATTATCTAGTAATTATGATATTAAGTAACCTTATACAAAATATAGATGATGCCAAAATCTTGGGTAACCCACAGATTAATATCACAGATATAGAGCTCGACTCCAGAAAAGTAACCGAGGGGTCTCTCTTTATTGCTCTAAAAGGAGATAACGTAGATGGACATAGCTTTATAGATAGTGCAATCGCAAAAGGAGCAAGGGCAATTGTATGTGAGAACTTACCAATTCAAAAAAAAGGGATCTGTTACATAACCACATGTAATACTCACAAAGCTACTGGGCTTATTGCTTCGGAATATTATGGGACCCCTTCAGAAAAAATAAGAGTTGTAGGTATAACTGGGACAAATGGTAAAACCACAACAGTAACTCTTCTCTACAATCTTTTTACCTCTCTAGGATATAAATGCGGGTTAATTTCTACTATAGAAAATTATATTGGAAAAAGGAAAGTAGAGGCTACTCACACTACACCCAACTCTATCATAACTAACTCCCTAATGGCACAAATGGCACAAGAAGGGTGTGAATATTGCTTTATGGAGGTTAGCTCACATGCTCTTGATCAAGAGAGGATTTGGGGAATAAAATTTGAAGGAGCACTATTTTCTAATATCACCCATGACCATTTAGATTATCATAAAAACTTTTCGGAATATATTCGAGTAAAAAAAACCTTTTTTGACAATTTGTCAAAAGAGGCATTTGCTATTACCAATATAGATGATAAGAACGGAAGAGTAATGGTTCAAAATTGTAAGGCAAAAATATATACCTACTCATGTACCTCTCCAGCAAATTTCAATTGTAAAATAATTGAAAGTAGCATAACCGGTATGCAAATAAAAATTGGAACCAGAGAGATATGGACTCGGTTTATTGGCCTCCATAATGCTTATAATTTACTAGCAGTATATTCTGCTGCTAAATTGCTTGGCGCACAAGAAGAGGAACTTCTTACAACCTTAAGTGCTCTGGAGTCGGTTTCGGGTAGGTTAGAATATATAAAGGGGGGAGAAGATCTTACTGCAGTTGTAGACTATGCACATACTCCCGACGCATTAAAGAATGTATTAAAAACATTAAAAGAAGTGGCCAGAGATGCACAAATAGTTACTGTTTTTGGCTGTGGCGGCAACCGCGATAAAAGTAAAAGGCCAGAGATGGCCCAAGTCTCTGCTCAATTTTCAGATAGAATAGTAGTTACTTCTGATAATCCTAGGTTCGAAGAGCCTCAAGACATTATTGAAGAGATAAAAAAAGGGTTTAAACCAGCAGATCGTCTTAGAACACTTTACATAACAGATAGAAGAGAAGCTATTAAAGTAGCATTAACAACGGCAAAACCAGGTTCTATAGTCCTCGTAGCAGGGAAAGGGCACGAAACCTACCAAGAGGTAAAAGGGATAAGAGACCATTTTGACGACAAAGAAGAGATAATAACAATATTCAATTTAATGAAATAGGCCATGCTTTATAACATATATGAATATTTAAAAGAGATCACCGATTTCCCGGGATTAGGACTGTTTCAATACATTACCTTCCGTGCGTTTTCTGCTGTCTTATTATCTCTTACTATTGCACTCTTTGCAGGTAAAGCAATAATAAAAAAACTTGCTGCAAAACAAATTGGAGAAGAGATAAGAGACTTAGGCTTAGAAGGACAGCTTCAAAAAAGAGGAACTCCAACAATGGGTGGAATAATAATTCTTATTGCAACCCTAATTCCTGCCCTTTTGCTTAGTGATCTTACAAATGTATATGTTCAGTTACTTATCATAACCACAGTCTGGCTCGGGATAATTGGGTTTCTAGACGATTACATAAAAGTATTCAAGAAAAACAAAGAGGGGCTACAAGGTAAATTTAAAGTTTTTGGTCAAATAGTACTAGGATTGATTGTTGGCATAACACTGTATACGAGTGAACAGGCAGTTATTAGAGTACCCGTAAAAGCAACCGAATCAGAGATCTATTCCGAAGTGATGAAATCTGGCGAAGAAAATCCAAAAATTAGATATTTTAAAGATGAAAAAAGCACCCGAACAACTATCCCTTTTATAAAAAACAATGAATTTGATTACGCTTGGCTCTCTCCTATAAAAGGCAAGTACCGAGAAAAGGCAAGCTGGGTTATATATATAATTGTAATAATATTTATAGTGACAGCAGTATCTAATGGCACAAACCTAACCGATGGTATGGATGGGCTTGCAACAGGAGTCTCAGTTATTACCGGAACCACACTTGCAATACTGGCCTATCTCTCGGGTAATGTCATATACGCCAATTATTTACATATAATGTATCTACCAAATACAGGAGAAATTGTAATTGTTTTAGCAGCATTTATAGGTGCTTTAATTGGATTTTTATGGTACAACTCATACCCTGCCCAAGTTTTTATGGGAGACACAGGGAGCCTCGCTATTGGTGGTATAATGGCAGTTGCAGCCATTATGATTAAAAAGGAATTGCTCATCCCTATACTCTGCGGGATATTTTTTATAGAGAGTCTTTCGGTAATTGTTCAAAGAACATATTTTAAATATACACGTAAAAAATATGGGGTTGGGGTGAGGATTTTTAAAATGACTCCATTGCATCACCATTTTCAAAAAGAGGGAATAGATGCAATTATAACGTCACCTAAAAAAGCTCTACCCGAGGCAAAAATTGTTACCCGTTTTTGGATTATAGCAATATTCCTTGCAGTAATAACAATAATAACATTAAAAATCAGATAGTTATGTCAAAAATAGTAATTCTAGGTGGAGGGGAGAGTGGTACTGGAGCTGCGGTTCTTGCCAAAGTAAAGGGATATGAAGTCTTTTTATCTGACTGTAA
>JBAYBU010000115.1:0-5226 GCA_041669105.1 Bacteroidales bacterium
GCATCTTCTGCAATTTATAAATATTCTGAATTCACTATTACCCCATCGCTTATTGGGACAAATATAAAGTCCCAATACCTTGGAAATAATGAAAATGAAAACTGGACCAGGTTTGGAATTTCAAATGCAGGCCTTATCACTTCATTTAATGTTGGCACAGGCATCTCTCCACTTAAGACTATTACTTTTGGTGTGGCAGTAAATAAGTTGAACAACTACTCATCTAGATCATATTCATCGGGAGTAAATAGTAAAAACAGTTGGCTAGGCAGCTTAGCCGACGGCCTTGGAGGCGTATATAACGGTGATCTTGACGTTACAGACTCTTGGAATCCCTTTTACGACTTTCTAGGAGCATCATGGAAAGAAATTCTCGGATGGAATTCAAATTTATTAGACCCACTTCCTGATTCTGATTATGATTATATTGGTGCTACAGAAAACGTAGTTGAAGATCAAATAATTTTTGCTGGCCCCATTAACCAAGAATTTTACCGAGAGCAAAAAGGGAACGTTTCAGAAGTTGTTTTAAATATGGGAGCAAATATTTCAGACATGTTTTTTATGGGAGTAAATCTTGGAATTCAATCTTTAGAGTATTCCGATTTTCAAAAATATTCTGAATCGGCTCAAAACCCAGCTCTTTTCGACTCTAAGTTCTCTACATTTTCGCATACTTTTAGACAAACGTCAACTGGTGTTGGTATAAACCTTAAAGCTGGATTTATAGTTATCCCAGTAACTGGGTTAAGGTTAGGAGCAAGTATCTCTACACCTACATGGCTGTTTATGAAAGATTCATGGGATGAGGGTATAGACGCACGCTACTCCGATGGTTACTCAAGTAATATATTATCTCCATTAGGCGAATATGATTACAGAATAAACTCTCCCTTTAGATGGAATTTAGGAGCCTCTTATGTAATAGGTAAAATTGGGCTCATTAGTGTAGATTACGAAGGGACAGACTACTCTACAATTAAAATGTTATCAGATGGTGGAGACAAAAGAGTATTTCAAGATGCAAACAGCGAAATCGCTAGAGACTTTAGATATGCTAGTGTATTAAGAGCGGGTGCCGAGGTTCGCCCTACCGCCAAATTGGCGCTCAGAGCTGGATATGCCAGATATGACAATCCCGAGAAAAATTATGGATATGATATTGATTATCTCTCTGGAGGTATTGGATTTTCTGGTTCTTCGGGAATGTTCTTAGATGTTGCGTTCCAAAAAAGGCTATCAAATAAAGAGGGTTTTTCGCTTTATAATGATTACACAAATAACGAAGCTCCTATTGGAAGCTTAGATATCTCTGGTTGGAAATTTCTACTTACCTGGGGGTTTAGATTTTAAGAGTAAAGTCTAAATGTAATCGTAAGATTGCGGCCCTTCATTAAATAGTAGATCTACAATAGAGAGATTAGAGATAAAACCATGTTTATGGGCAAATACTTGATGGTATTTGCCTTTTTTGTTTTCAGAGACCAAAGGAGGCTCCTTTTTAGGATGAACCTTATCTCTATAATCATACTCACTCGTAACTATCTCGTAATCTTGAGTTAACTCTATACCCTCTGGAAAACCTATAAGCTCGAGTATTAAAGAGAGTAAGGCAATATTGTAATCGAAAAGGAAGTTGTATTTATTGTTATAAAATGGAGCAAAATCGTCTTTATAGTAATCGAAAAAAGGAGAGGAGTTATAAGCCGAGACCAAAGCTCTCCAATGTTGTATCTGCCAATTTTTAGAATTATCAATTTTTACCTCTTTTATGGGTATAGAAAATCCTCTATCTCTTAGAACAGGAATATATAAAGGCAAAAAACCGTTGGCACTATAAATGTGACAACGGCTCCTATAGGATTGTTTTTGATAATTCTCATACTGCTCCAACTTCCACTGTTCACTCGCTTTTATTATTTTAAAATAATCAATAGGAGCAAGATAAGCACAAGATAAAACTATATTATTTAAATTACTCATCAATAGAGTCTACAACTCCTTTTATTATACCTCGCTTACTGTTTTTTATAAAATCTACTATCAATCTTTTTTCGGGAGTTTCTGGAAAAGTCTCATCTACCTTTATACATGCATCGGTTATATTTAACCCATTATGATAAATTACTTTATAGATCTCTTTTATTTGATCTATTACTTCATTTGTGAAGCCTCTCCGGCGGAGTCCTATTATGTTTACTCCTCCAAAGGAGAGAGGGCGGCGGCCAGCAACAATAAAAGGTGGTACATCTTTTCCTACCATTGAGCCGCCAGAAAGCATAGAGTGAGCACCAATTTTTACAAACTGATGAACAGCTGAATGACCTCCAATAATAGCATACTCGTCTACATCAGTAACTCCTGCTATTGCAACATAGCTCACAAGCACCACGTTGTCTGCAATATAGCAGTCATGAGCTATATGAGAATAAGACATAATCATACATCCATTTCCCACTTTTGTAGTACCTCTTCCACTTTTAAGAGTACCTCTATTAATAGTGGCATACTCTCTTATTATGGTTTCATTCCCTATTTCTACATAGGTTGTCTCGCCAGCAAATTTATAATCTTGTGGCTCGCCACCTATTACTGCACCAGGATAGATTCTGCAATTTTCTCCAATTTTTACATAGTCCATTATGGTAGCATGTGGCCCTATCCAAGTGCCATCGCCAATCTCTACATTTGCAGCAATATAAGAGAAAGGTTCAATCTTTACATTTTTACCAATCTTCGCTTGGGGATGTATATATGATAGATCCATAAAGTTATTTATTCTTAATTACCTGCGCCATTAAATCGGCTTCGCATGCAAGAGTGTCACCAACATACACTTCTCCTTTCATGCAAACAATAGAACGTCTCAAAGGAGCAGTTACATGCAACTTAATTACAAGAACGTCTCCTGGCACTACTTTTCTTTTAAATTTTGCATTATCAATTTTAGCAAAATAAGTAGAATACCTCTCTGGTTCTTCTAGATCAGACAAAATTAAAATCCCTCCTACTTGGGCCATTGCCTCTATAATGAGTACACCAGGCATAACGGGCTCTTCTGGGAAATGACCGATAAAATAACCTTCATTTATACCAATGTTTTTTATACCAACTACGGTCTCTTTCTCCATCTGAATAATTCTATCTACCATTAGAAATGGTGGGCGATGTGGGAGAAGTTTTTTTATTCCGTTAATATCTACAACCGGCTCTGCATTAGGATCGAATTGCGGGATTATAGGTAATTTTGTTTTTTCATTTGTCATTTTCATAATAATTTTTGCAATTTCTGAATTAATCTTGTGACCAGGGCGTTTAGCTACTACTTTACCTTTAAATCTTACTCCTGCAAGAGCTAAGTCTCCAATTAGATCTAATAGTTTGTGCCGGGCACATTCATTATTGAATTTTAATTTTTCTATGTTTAAATATCCTTTCTCTATAAAGTTTTTATTAGCTGGTCCAAAAACCTCTTCTAGTTTTTTTAATTGGGGACCCTCTACCCTCTCTTGCACAATTACAATAGCATTGTTAAGATCGCCCCCTTTTATTAAATTATTGTTAATCAATGGTAATAAATCATGAAGAAACACAAAAGTTCTACAAGGTGCTATCTCTTTTGAATAGTCAGTTTCCGAATCAAATGATGCAAATTGACTCCCTAAAACATCGGAATTAAAATCAATCATAAGATCAATAGAAAATTTACTATCTGGAAATATAGAGATAGAAGACTCTGTTTCATTCTCTTTATAGTGGATCGTCTCTTTTATCTCGAAGTATCTCCTAGGTTCATTTTGCAACTCTAACCCATCTATACCAATAACATCTACATACTCCTTTGAGCTACCATCTAAAATAGGAAGCTCTGGAGCATCAACCTCAACCATAGCATTATCTACACCTAATCCAAACAGTGCAGACATTAAATGCTCTACAGTAGAGATAGAAAATTCTCCATTTTTTAAAACAGTGCTCCTTTGAGTCCCGGCCACATTAGAAGCAATTGCGTCAATAATTGGTTTTTCTAGGATATCAACTCTACAAAATTTTATACCATGGTTAACGGGTGCTGGTAAGAGTCTCATATTAACTGCAACACCAGAATGTAGCCCTTTGCCTTTAAATAAAAATACCTGTTTAATAGTCTGTTGATACTCCAACATCTTTTGCTGTCAAATTTACTTTAATCAACAAAGTTACAAAATTTCACTTATCTTTTATGCAACTTGCGAAATATTGAGTAAGCTCTCAAATATTCCTTGGCATCCATAGCAGGGCTTCCTAGCAATGATCTCCCCTCTTCTTTTATAGAAGACATAATCCCGGCCTGTGCCCCAATAGAGGTATTGTTAGCAATTGAAATATGCCCAGATAAACCAACCTGACCTCCAAACATACAGTTCCTCCCAATTTTCACAGATCCAGAAATACCAGTTTGTGCAGCAATAACGGTGTTTTCACCAATTTCAGAATTATGAGCTATCTGGATTAAATTATCTAGCTTTACACCTCTCCTAATAATAGTAGAGCCAATTGAAGCTCTATCTATAGTTGTATTTGCTCCTATTTCACAATTCTCCTCTATAATTACATTACCAGTCTGTTGAATTTTTTTATAAGACCCGTCGGGGAGTGGTGCAAAACCAAAACCATCTGCTCCTATTACTGCATTAGAATGAATAATGCACTCTTTCCCAACTATACAATCCGAGTAAATTTTTACCCCCGAATATAAAATTGTATTGTCGCCTATTATAACATTTTGACCCACAAAGGCGAGTGGGTATATCTGGCATCCTTTACCAATCTTAGCACCTTTTTCAATAACTGCTCCTGCACCCACATAAGAGCCTCGGCCTATTTTTGACCTCCACGATACTACAGCCCGGCAAGAACGTCCTTTACGTCTAGATGATTTCAATGAGGCAAAAAGATCTAGAACAGAAGCAATTGCCTGATAAACATCATCTACTCTTATTAATGTGCAAGATACTTTTGAAGAGGGCTTAAAGGAGTTGTCTATTAAAACCACACTAGCCTTAGTAGTATAGAAGTACTCTTCATATTTAGGGTTACCATAAAAGGTGAGTGTACCTGCTTTTGCGCTTTCTATCTTAGCAACCGAACTTACCTTAACTTCGGGGTCTCCATCTAGCTCTCCATTTAAGTGCTCTGTTAACTGTTTTGCTGAAAATTCCATCTCTTATTTTTTTAAATTGGCAA
>JBAYBU010000116.1:0-5217 GCA_041669105.1 Bacteroidales bacterium
AAATTTAATAGAGGCTCCTAAACCAGAAGTTCCAGCTTCTTTTGAGCTCTATGATACCAAGATAACAGACAATACTAATAAGGGATCGGGTGGATCATCGGGTAGTAAACAGTTTGAATACCCATTAATTGCAAGAGCCCCAGGAGATTACTCTATACCTCCAGTTCTATTTACATATTACGACATTGCTAAAAAACAGTATGTAACGCTCTCTACCAAAGAATTTTTTATAAAGGTAAGTAGTGTTACAGGAGTGAATGTTTCTTCTAATGCTGGCTTGCCACTAGGTGTAAATCGCCAAGCTGTAAGAAATATAACAGATGATATTAGATATATACAATTGAGATATTCTTTTTTAAAAAAGGGAAATGTTTTTTTCTTTGCCTCTGCAACCTATTTTATAGTAATTGCTCTTATTTTTTTCTTTTATTTTCTTTTTGAGAAATTTCTCTCTAAACGAGTGGAGAGGAACAGAGATGTTGCAGGAGTGAGAAACAGAAGAGCCAATAAGATTGCAAAGGCACGCCTTAAGGCAGCTGGGCAATTGTTAAAGGAGGGGCTTTACTCTGCATTTTATGAGGAGCTGCACAGAGCTGTTCTCGGCTATACCTCAGACAAGCTTAATCTATCGCTCGCCGATATGTCTAGAGATAAAATTGAAGAGTCGCTTATTTCAAGAGATATTAAAGAATACAATATAAATGAGTTGTTATCTCTTATTGAGCAATGTGAATATGCAAGATATGCCCCCGATCCTGGAGACGATCAAATGGAGGTAAACTACTCTAGAGCTATGGAATTAATCTCGTCAATGGAATTATAATACAATGAGCTATGTACAATAAAGTTAATAGATACACGATAGTTTTTTTTATTACTTTTCTAATACTTTTGTTGCCTTTTAAAGCATTAGGTCAAGAGAGAGAGAAGTGGGATAATGCAAATTCACTTTATGCCCAAGGCAGTTATAGCGAGGCACTTGAAGAGTATTTATTATTAGAAGAGGAGGGGTATATCTCTTGGCCTCTTTATTACAACATTGCTAATAGTTATTTTAAAAATAAAAATTATGGGCGCTCTATTTTATATTACGAAAGAGCTCTTAAGTTAAATCCCTCGGGCAAAGACATTAAAGTAAACCTTAGTTATGCAAAGCAGTTTGCTGTAGATAAGATTGACGAGATACCAGAGTTTATTCTTAGTACGTGGATTAGAGAGCTTAACTATATGCTTGCTTCGGACTATTGGGCTATTATCTCTATTGCTCTTTTTATATTAGTTGCTCTTCTTTTGCTTAATTTTCGTTATGGTGCAAATGCTCATATAAGAAAAGCATCTTTTTTTATCTCTATGGTCTCTCTTTTGTTTGCACTCTTTTTTACTCTCTTTGCATGGAATCAAAGGAATACTTTTCATAGAAAAGATACTGCTATAGTTATGAGCGCTGTAAGTACTGTAAGAAACTCCCCAGATAATTCTGGCTCTACTCTTTTTATTTTACACGAAGGGGCTAAGTTGCAAATTATCGAACAACTTGGAGATTGGAAGCGTATCGAACTAGCAGACGGTAGGCAAGGTTGGATTACTGTTGCCGATATAGAGATAATTTAAATAGTTGCAGATTTGATAAGCGATTGCTTGATACTGCTCTATAATAAATTCCCTCTTCTCTTATTTTTATTTTGAATCTCTTTTTTGGTAGGTTCTCTGTATAGTCCTTCTCTGGATAGTAAATTATCTTGATTTGCAAGATTATAAACAACAATAGCCGTTACTACAGCAGAGTGCTCCATATATTCTGGAATGCTCATATTGTATGTATCTCTCTCTGTATGCCAAATTTCTCCATAATTAAAGTCGTATCCTTTAGGGTCTCCAGTACCAAAGCTAATTGTAGGTACTCCGTTCATAGCAAAGTGTGCATGGTCTGACCCTCCGGCCACTGCAGGTCTTGGCCTTGGTTCTGTTGTTCTTCTATTTAGAGTGAATGGAAAGTCGGGATTAATCTCATTAAGTATTATGGTTGCAGCTTTAAAGCTCTCATACATTGCTGGTGGTACTGTTAGTGAATTAGCAACTGTTGGCCCGCCATCGCGGTTAAAGTAATTTGAGATGTTCTCTAATTTATCACTATTGTTCTCTACCCAATGTTCTGAACCCCATAAGCCAAACTCCTCTCCTGCCCACAAACAGAAAGCTATAGATCGCCTCGGCTTAGCGTCCGCTATACTAAGTAGCCTTGCTGCCTCTAAGTTGGGGGCTACTCCTGTGCCACAATCTACCCCGCCAGTGGCTACATCAAAAGCATCTAAGTGACCGCCAGACATAACATACTCTTCTGGGAATTCACTCCCTCTAATAATACCAATAACATTGTGATATTTTACAGGACCAGGTTTAAAGTGATTGCGGATATCAAATTCTAACTGAAAATATTGCCTCTCTTTTACTTTCTGTGCAATTTTTTTGTATTGGTGTTCGTTTAGTTTTATATCTGGGCAAGTAGGGAGATTGTCAAAATCCATGTACTCTAGGTTTTTCTTGTCAAACATTGCCCTAATCGGCACTGGAGATGATTGTATTACTCCTAAAATACCGGCCTCTCTCATCTCTTTATAAAATAGAGCGGGAGCATCTCTATACTCTTTTAATTTAATAGCCTCTTTTCTTGGGTTTACTCTATTGAGTTTTATTATAGAATCGTTGTATGCAGCTATCTTATCATTCTCTTTAATTATGATTGACCTTATAGTATCTGCATAGTCAGAATAATCTATAGGCCATCCGTCGTTCTCTCCAGTGATTAACACCCAAGCTCCTTTCAACTTACCTTTCATCCTTTCAAAGGCAGCTCTTGTTTTTGGCTCCATTACTACATGACCTCTTTGAACACCTTTGGTCCCAGATGTGTATGAGGGAGTTGCAAAGTGTAGGTGCATCCCATCTTCACTTAACATTTTTCCAAACCAGGGACCCCTGTTAAAACCAACAGGGAGTTGCCCTACCTCAATAATTTGAACTTCTAAGCCCCATTTTTCAAAAAGTGATGCAGCCCAGTAAGTAGCATTTTGATATGCATCTGACCCAACTAGCCTGCCACCTATGCGGTTTGTGAGAACATCTAAATGGTGCATTGTAAGGTTTTCCTTAGATGAAGTTTCGATTACTTTTGAGACAACAGCATCTTGTGCTTGAATAAATGAAAGGCAAAGCAGCATTTGAACTGCTATTAAAAGTAGTATAAATTGTTTGTTCATCTCTAACTATTTTTATCAAAATTAATAATATTTATCTCATTTTCTATACTCCTCTACTTCATTTAAAATACTATATCTTGCAACAAACATGGTTTATAGTTTTATTTTACCGATTTTTGCAAACAAAAACTATGGCTTCAACTAATAAGAAATTTAAAATCCCACACACTTTTGTGATAATATTTGCTCTTATAATAGTAAGTGCAGCTATTACATTTATTGTACCTGGAGGTGAATATAATAAAGAGACACTAGAATTCAGCTACAAACAGAGTACACCTCAGAGTTGGCGGGTGTTCACTGCTTTTTATAAAGGGTTTACTAGGCAAGCTGGGATTATTGTATTTATTTTAGTTATTGGAGCTGCGTTTTGGGTAGTCAATTCATGTAAAGCTATTGATGCAGGGATTTTCTCATTTCTTAAATTTACTAAAGGGCTAGAAAAAAACAGATTCCTTCGGAAAATAGGTGTGAACAATGTAGTTATAGTATTAATAATGCTCATGTTTAGTATTTTTGGAGCTGTTTTTGGTATGAGTGAAGAGACTATAGCTTTTACAATCATAATAATCCCTCTTGCTGTCTCAATGGGTTATGACTCAATCACTGGGTTAGCCATGGTGTATGTGGCAGCTCATGTTGGCTTTGCAGGGGCTATTTTAAATCCTTTTACAATTGGTATTGCGCAAGATATTGCAGGATTACCAATTTTTTCGGGGCTAGAGTATCGTTTAATATGTTGGCTAGTCTTAAATGCAATTACAATATCGGTAGTGCTTTGGTATGCAAATAGAGTCCATAAAAATCCAGAAAAATCTATGCTCTACAAAGAAGATGAGTACTGGAGAGATAAAACCGAACTTCAAAAAGAGGAGTCTATTGAGTATCATACTCCAAAATCGGCTTGGATTTCATATATCTTAACACTAATTACCTTAACATTTTTTTCAGTTTTTTACTATCACACCACTATTAAAATAGGTGGTGCTGTTTTTGATATCCCTTTTTTAATTCCTGCATTGACTGCTCTTTTTGCTATAACAGGTTATAGATCTCTGCGTAAATCAGTACACTTTTTTGTTTTAAATTTACTTTTTTTTACAATAATATTTTTAGTTGTGGGTGTTATGGGGTATGGTTGGTATATTGGAGAGATCTCTGCACTCTTTCTTGCTCTTGGAATATTAAGTGGTATTGCAGCAAATTATAGTGCAAATGAGATTGTTGCTAAGCTAACCGACGGTGCAAAAGATATTCTTTCGGCTGCTTTGGTGGTAGGGTTGGCTGCCGGGATAATTGTTATTCTTGAAGATGCTCATGTTGTAGATACCCTGCTATATAAAATGTCTACCGCTATGAAAGATACTGGAAGAGAAGCTTCACTAGGAATAATGTATGCAATCCAAACCTTTATAAATATAGTGATCCCTTCTGCTAGTGCCAAGGCTGCTATTACAATGCCAATCATGGCACCTTTCTCGGACCTTATAGGAGTTTCAAGACAGGCAACTGTGCTAGCATTTCAGTTTGGAGATGGATTTACTAATATGATAACTCCAACATCGGGAGTACTTATAGCAGTCCTTACTATTGCCAGAGTACCTTATGGGAAGTGGTTTAAACTTATACTCCCCTTTATTCTTCTCTTAATTATTATAGGATTTTTACTTCTTTTACCTACTTTATACTTTGATCTTAATGGATTTTAATTCTTATTAAGATTAACCTTGTAGATATCAAACCTGTTTTTTAACTATTAAGCTAAATGAGCTTTAATCTCTTTTAAGATTAACTTTATAGATTCCATAATTTCTGCTCTCTTCTGGTAACTCAATTTTGCTAGAGGGTAATAGTGGGTATGCTTGAGCTGGTTTTGGAGGGAGGGGGGGGAAAGCACCTGTAGTAATATACTGCATGATAGATTTAACCCAGTCGTCTTCTAAACCAAAGTCGTGATAAA
>JBAYBU010000117.1:0-5193 GCA_041669105.1 Bacteroidales bacterium
CTACGTATTTATTAAGACTTTCAAAAAGTTTGGTAAGAGTTTTGAATCCGTATGTGCGGGAGTCAAAGCTAGGGTCTAGTTTCCTTAGCGATGTACCTACTGTAGATATGTAGGCCTCTTCTTCTTCGTTTATTGAGATTTCAAATGCTCTGTCTATGAGTTTTATATTAAGTTGTACGTTTCCAGAGTCTTTAGAAGTCTCTTTGCCGTTAGCTTTGTCTGTAGTCTCTGTTTTAGCATTTTGTTTGGATTTCCCATTTGCCTCGGCTTTGCTTTTTATCTTCTCTTTACCCTTTGCCTTCTCTTTTTCTGCATTTTTTTCTTTGGCTTTATCCTCGGCCTTCTCCTTCTCTTTAGCTTTCTCTTTTTTTAATTCAGCTTCACTTTCTTGGGTCAAATTCTCTGTAAAAGTGAAAATTTCACATGAGTTTACAAATGCTATAGGGGTACTTTTCCTGCCAATGCCCATAACAAAAAGCCCTTCTTCTCGGATTCTTTTTGCAAGACCGGTGTAGTCACTATCACTAGAAACGATGCAAAAACCGTGAACACCACGGCTATGCAGAATATCCATAGCGTCAATTATCAATGAACTGTCGGTAGAGTTTTTACCTGTAGTATAATTGAACTTTTGAATAGGACTAATAGAATAATTATTTAGAATCTCTTTCCAACTATTCATTTGAGGAGTGGTCCAGTCTCCATAAATTCTTCTTATAGTGACTTTTCCATATTTTGAAACCTCTTCAATAATCTCTTTGATTATTTTGGCCTGAGCGTTATCGCCGTCTATTAGAACGGCAATATTAAAGATTGAGTTATTCATGGTTTAAAGTTACACAAAACCTCAAACTCCCCCAAGTTTTTAAAAAAAAATGTGAGTTTTCTCGCTTTTGCATAGTGTATTGCATTTTAAAATTTGCTTGTTTTTTAAGATGATATATGCCGAGTTTTCTCTTTTATCGTTAAATTTTGTGTGAGTTGGTTTAATTTCGTAATATTGCGAACAATAATATTGATTATGAAAAAAGCATTTACAAAAGAGCAGAAGCAACTAGCGCGCTTAGCAAAGGCAATGGGGCATCCTGTACGTATTGCAATTATTCAAATGCTCCTAAGTGAAAATTGTTGCTACCACGGAGATATGTCCGAGGTAATTCCAGTGGCAAAAAGTACTTTGTCGCAACATTTAAAAGAACTTAGAGACGCAGGAATTATTCAGGGTACAATTACTCTACCAACAATAAAATATTGCATCAATAAAGAGACTTGGGCGTTAGTTCAGAAACTTTTTGGAGAATTATTTTCTCTTGAAGTCAGAGAAGAGCTTTGTGAATTATAAAAATTTTTTACCTTTGTTGTTCGTAGTATTACGATGTACGAACAGTTCGGCACTATACGAACTGAAAATGAAACAAAAACAGAAATAGAAAACAGAAACAGAATTATAATTAATAACAACAAATAAATTTAAAAATGAAAAGTACTCTTCTATTTATGTTAACTCTTTTGTTGATTACTGCATGTGGAGGTGGTTCTCAAGATCAAGCAAAAAGCAGAACTGCTGCATCTAAAATAAACTCTGCAGAAACAATCGACCAAACCAATTTAACGGATGCCAATACTGTTTATATATATTATTTTCATGGAAAGCAGCGTTGTAAAACGTGTATTGCTGTAGAAAAAATTGTAAAAGAGACAATAGATTCTAGTTTTACAGAGGAATCAAAAGTTAAATTCAATGTAGTTTTAACAGACGAAGCAGTCAACAAACCACTTGTAGATAAATATGAAATTTCTTGGAACAGCTTAATTATTGCTAAGGGAGAAAACTCGGTTAATTTAACTGAAGAGGCATTCGCCAATGCAGTAAATAAGCCCCAGGTTTTGATAGATTTAATAAAAAAAGAGGTGAATAGCAGGTTGTAATTAAATTTAGTGAAAAACTTAGATAGCTAATTGAGATATTTTTTTATAAAAACATTAACATTAGATAAAGTTATTAACAAAGATTGAAGTTATGGAGTGGTTGCAACAGGTAGTTGATACATTTAAAAATGACTTACCAGTATTGGCTGCATTTGTATTAGGTCTAATGACCTCTATAAGCCCTTGCCCTTTAGCAACAAATATTACTGCAACGGCCTATTTGAGCAAAGACTTAACTGAAAAACGCAGAGTCCTTTTAAATGGAGTTTTTTATACTCTTGGAAGGGTATTCAGTTACACTGCTTTAGGGCTTCTTTTTTACTTTGGAGCTAGCCAATTTAAAGTGGCTAGATTGTTACAAAATGTTGGTGGTATGTGGCTTGGAGTAGCTCTTTTGGTTATAGGCGTATTTATGCTAGACCTTATTAAAATCCCATTTTTTAACAACCTGGGAGTAAACCTTGGCATAACCTCAAACGAAAATAAGAAAAAAGGAAGATATTGGGATGCTTTTATCATAGGAGTTGTCTTTGCATTAGCGTTTTGTCCATTTAGTGGAGTGCTCTATTTTGGAGTGCTCATTCCAATGACTATTGTTGCACCCACTGGTCTGTTTTTACCTCCATTTTTTGCAATTGCAACTGGGCTCCCTGTAATTGTAATCGCTTATTTACTAGCGTATAGCATAACTAGTGTTGGAGCTTTTTACAATAAAATGAAGAGTTTTGAGAAATGGTTTAAGTGGCTAATTGCTCTTCTATTCATTTTAATAGGAATATATTATATAGTAATTAATCTTTAGAAGCAACAGGTATATTATTATTTATAAGCAGTAATAATTTATGAATCGTAGATCTATTATTAGTTAGAAGTAGTAATCACTTAAAAATATTAGTTCTATTATTAGTTAGAAGTAGTAATCATTTAAGAATCGTAGATCTATTATTAGTTAGAAGTAGTAATCACTTAAAAATCTCAGCTCTATTATATAATTAGAATCATCAATTATTTGGGAATAAACAATAATTATTAATAACAAAGTTAAAAATACAAAACAATGGAAATTAAAATATTAGGAACAGGATGTGCTAAATGTAAAACTACTATAGCAGTTGTAGAAAAAGTAGTTGCACAGGCAGGTATAGATGCCAAGATTATTAAAGTAGAAGACATTATGGAGATTATGCAATTTAACGTAATTGCTACACCTGCGGTTGTAGTTAACGGAGTAATCAAGATTAAAGGCCGAGTCCCTTCGGAAGCAGAAGTGCTTAGTGCGTTAGGTCTGTAAATGACTTAGTTGTATAAATAGGAATTAATTTTAATAGTAGAGATTATCTATAAAAACTGACATTAACGTTATCAGTTGATAGCTTAAAGCGATATAAAAAATGAAAACAAATAATAATGGAAACTAAAAAGGAATTAAAGATATTGTTTTGGATTGCCGCAGTTTTTGCCGCAGTTTTCTTTATGCCCATAGGTAACGAAACATTTGCAACGGCTATTGCAGCAACTCTAGACTTATCTAAGTGGTATGCCCAAGAGCATGTGATTATGTGCTTGTTACCTGCTTTTTTTATTGCAGGAGTAATCTCAATTTTTGTGAGCCAAGGTTCTGTTTTAAAGTATTTTGGTGCTAATGCAAAAAAATGGCTTGCATATAGTATTGCAGCAGTTTCTGGGACAATTTTGGCAGTCTGCTCGTGTACAATTTTACCGTTATTTTCCAGTATATATAAAAGAGGAGCGGGGCTAGGACCCGCAGTGGCATTTCTCTATTCGGGCCCCGCCATCAGTATCTTATCTATAATATTAACAGCTAGGATATTAGGTGCCGAAATGGGTATTGCAAGAACAATTGGTGCTGTTGGGTTTTCTGTTGTAATAGGTCTAATAATGGCTTTTATCTATCGCAAAGAAGAAAAAGCAAAAAAAGAGGAGCAGATGAACTTCCCTCCAGTAGAGGAGAAGCGTCCTATGAGCCATACTGCATTTCATTTTTTCACTTTGGTGGCAATTCTTGTTGTTGCAAATTGGGGGAGCCCAGCTGCCAATGACACAACTAGTTTATGGTACTATATCTATAGTTATAAATGGATAATTACTGGTGGCTTTGCACTTATGCTCTGCTATTCGTTAATTAAAATTCTTAAAATAAAATGGCAATGGGTGCTAATGGGTGCAGTGACTACAATAGCGAGCGCTTTTATTGCAAAAGCGCTTATACCAAACTCGGCATTTGTACCGCTAGTTCCTATGGTAGTTGGTATTATTGCGCTGAGTGTAATTACGTTGCTAGACAAACAAGACCCCGACAACCTCGAATGGACACTAAGTGCATGGGAGTTTGCTAAACAGATTATGCCAATGTTGGCCATAGGCGTTGTAACAGCGGGCTTTTTATTGGGATCTACGCACGGATCTACCTCTATTGCAGGGATTATTCCTAACAGATGGATAGAGTGGGCTGTAGGTGGCAACTCTTTGTTGTCTAATTTTTTTGCAAGTTTTACAGGCGCATTCATGTATTTTGCTACACTCACCGAGGTTCCAATTATTCAAGGTCTTTTGGCTTCTGGAATGGGTAAAGGTCCCGCCTTGGCTCTTCTGTTAGCAGGGCCTTCGCTTTCTTTGCCCAACATGCTGGTAATTAGGAGTGTAATGGGAACAAAAAAAACAGCTATTTTTGTACTACTAGTAGTTGTAATGGCCACATTCACTGGTTATTTATACGGCCAGTTTTTAGGCTAAGAACTAAAAGTACGTCACCAAAACTCTCTCAAAGCTTTTAAAAGCTTTGAGAGAGTTTTTTCTTTCCCAAAGTTTAAAAAAAATTTGTAAGTTTGCACGCTTTCACGTAGAGTATTATAGATATTTTATGTATTAAGTAGTGCAATTTTTTTATATAATTAAATTGATGTAAATTTTAATTTATCATTGGAGAGGTGCAGGAGTGGCTTATCTGGCTCGCCTGGAAAGCGAGTATACCGAAAGGTATCGGGGGTTCGAATCCCTTCCTCTCCGCTAAGACAAAACTGCTGGGGCTAAAGCCCAACTCAAAAACAAAAAACTGCTCAAGCTTGCTTGAAAGCAGTTTTTTATTTTTGAGTTGTAACTGCCAAAGGCAGTCCCAGTAGTTTTGTCTTAAGGCCCTCCCCCTCAGGGATCACGACACGCAGTTGAGTAATCCCGCAGAGTTGCGTTTCCCCTCAGGGATCACGACACGCAGTTGAGTAATCCCGCAGAGTTGCGTTTCCCCTC
>JBAYBU010000118.1:0-5116 GCA_041669105.1 Bacteroidales bacterium
AACTAGAGCTAGACAAGAGTAAATTTTGGCCCATCACCCGCTCATTGTTGGGAGCAACCTTTTCTGTACTAGCAATCTCGTTTATTCTAGCTTGGCTCTTTACAATGTTCGACTCCATAAGCTTCCGTCAAGCACTTATAAGTGCAATCCCAATAAGCATTATAAGCAGCGCCATTGCCATACCAAGCACAAAACAGATGTGCAAAGAGAGTAAAGAATTTGTAGTTTACGACACAAGCTTCTCAGATGTAGTAGGTGTTATATTTTTCACTTTTATAACAATCAACTATGTATACAACGTAGGAACATTCCTAACATTTGGGCTTCAAATGGTAGAGATGATAATAATCTCAATTATAGCCACAGCACTACTTTCGTTTCTTCTAAGCAGAATGAAGCATCAAATCAAATTTATCCCAATTATTCTGCTAGTTATGCTCATCTATTCACTTGCCGAGCTTGTCCATTTACCCGCCTTAATTTTTATTCTTCTATTTGGTATCGCAATAGGGAACTTAGATAAAATAATAGAGCTCCCATTTATCTATTCAATAATGACAGGTACTTTAGATAAAGAAGTAACTAGATTTAAACAGATAACATCGGAACTCACCTTCTTAATTAGATCCCTCTTTTTTTTGGTCTTTGGCTTTATGATAGAGACTAAAGATCTTCTAGATATTAAATCGCTAATTTGGGCAGTAGTTATAGTCCTTATAACACTTGCAATAAGAGCTCTACAGCTCAAAATAACTAATCAAAAACTAATGCCACTTCTATTTATAGTACCTAGAGGTTTAATTACCATACTTCTTTTTATGTCCATTGTCCCAGAAGAGCAGGTCTCATTTATAAACAGAAATTTAATACTACAAGTTATAATTATCACTACAGTAATAATGACAATAGGTACCGCAAGTGTCAAAAAACAGAAAAACTAACTCTTTATTTGGTCACGACCAATTGTACCAAAAAGATTTTTAGCGTACTCATTTGAACAAACATACTCATACTTCTCTTTAAGTTTATCGAGGCGCTCATTAAAGCTTTGAAGCATCTCAAAAGAGAGGTTATGATCTTCGCGCATTATTTTTTCTAAATACTTTATATGACTGCTATATAAAGAGATGTCAGATTGCTGCTTTGCAACTAAACGAGCCTTGTACCAATTAGACTCAACAACGTATTTATATGTGAATAACTCCCTTATTTCTGGAGAATTAAGCCCTTTCCCCTCATAATTGCCATGCACCATAATACTTAACAAAGCTTTAAGCGGAGGCACTGCATTATCTATACTACCATCCCTAAAATAAGCCTCGGCAATTTTTTTGTGTGACTCTACAATATTTAGAACTCCATCGGCAAACTCATCTACACTTTGAAGCTCTGGACGCAACATATCTTCTGGAAATATTACATTAGGATTTTCAAAAACTCGTCCAAAAAAACCATTCACAAACTTCTCTGTAATTCTGTACCCCAAAACAGAAGCAGGAATATTATTACCATTATGCTCAAAATCTTCTACCTTTTCTAGGTATCCGTTTTTTATCATAATTGCAGGATCTCTTTCGGGATTTTGAAGCCTAGCCCAAAGCTCTGGAATCAACAAACTCAAATCATGATCTATTCTATGTTTTTTTCCTATATACCCTGTAGGAGTTGTAAAGCCATGATAACCAGTAATTACAAAAGAAACCAGCGCATTATTCAAATCTATAATCAAAGGCATAGCATTAAAAGCAGTCTTTGTTAAAGCCCCTTCTGATCCCGACCCAGTTGTAGAGGGTGATTTACCAGTTAACGAACAAATAAAATCCATAAATAACTCTGGTAACTCCTGGTAATGAACAGGATTATAAACAGCCAACGGGCGTATCCCTTCTTGAGCAGGGTTGTTCCTGCGTCCTGGAAGAACAGAGTTTACAGGAATATAGAGCGGTTTATCTGTAGGTATAAGTCTAGCTATACGCATACCAATTTCTGCAATATATTTGTTTCTAGGATTAACAATATCGTCACGGCCTTGTAAATAACGCATATTCTTAGATGGCTTTCCATCAATAACTCTAGGATTAGAAGAAGAGACAAAATATTTATCCGATCTATTTTGGGCTACATCCAAAATTAAATTCCTCATAGGATCGGTAAAAAGATCAAAATTAATAACATCTTCTACCATCTCTGCCGCATCATCTACAGTTAGAGGTTCAAAGTTAGAAATAAACATATTTGACATAGACAACTCCTGCTCAGCTTTACAATCTAGCCCTCTATTAATTGCCTCATCTGGCCTTTGAAAGAACCTATACTCACAATTTGCCAAAATTTTAACGCTCTTATTTTCTACAATAGGGCTCAAATTAGAGAGTGAAGAGGTTGGAACTACTGTAGAAGCAGTAATATCGTCTTCCATTTGAAGTTTTTCGGCATAAACATAATCTTGCCGGAGTTTAAAAGTGCGCCATGCACCTTTGCTATCATAGCCAACTCTAAAGTAACGTGCCGAGATTTTTTTATTTTGGTATTTAAGTTCATTTCCTGGCAGCCCGTTTAAAATGTCTACAGAAAAATAGTCCTTCCAACTATTCCCCCACTCCTCTCTGTAAAAACGCTTCACAATAAATGCGATTCCTTTTATGTATTGAGGGATCGAATTTAACCAAGCATTATATTTATCGGTAAACTCAGGCGAAGGTGTTAGTAGCTTAATAGAAGAACCCATAGATCTCTTATTGCTAAGAAAAGAGCGGCTCTTTGTTTTACCTTTTCTAGTAGTTTTGTACCTACCATAATAATTAAAATCTATAATGCGCTCTACCTTTTTAAAGTCAGAATCAAAATCCTTAACAAAGAAAGAACCCGAAATTACAGAATCCGAAATAGATTTTGAGATTTCTGATTTTCCACCCCCCGAGACTGTACATGGCTTATGAATCATAACTCCATCGGCATTAGTCTCTACCAACCTATAATTTAAAGTCCCAGCGGCCTTTTCCATACGATATTTATGGCCGTTTGGCAGAATATATGTATTGTTTGGTAAAAGTTTTACATTAAAATCTTGATTATTATATATCCAAGTTACAGACTGATTTTTTATATCAAATCTAGATAATTCTGGAACATATATTATATCTTTATAATTACGATCTACCCCATACCCCCCTGGCTTCATATCCATAACATCTGTAAAAAGCTTTGAAACTTTATCTAGAGTAGTATTAAAATCTTGGGCTTTTGTAATTTGCCCCTCACCTTGATTGTAAGAAGGAAAAATAAGAGCACCACCAGCATGCTCTTCCTCGGCATTGCCAAATAAATTTGCAGCATACGAAATAAAAGTTTTAATCTCTTTTTTAGTATAGCCAAAATAAGTATCGGCAAGCAACGTTACTATCACCCCCTCCTCTGTACGCATAGAAAGTTTAAAAGGGACTCCATCGCTATAAAGCTCACTCTCCTTTTCCCAACACATTCGATCTCTTTTTTGCCTGTCGGTAGCTTTAGAAATATGCGGAAGTCCCACCTCCTTTTTAGTGACTTTACATAACTGTGGAGCAAGAATAACACAACCAGTGTGTCCACTCCATGTCTCACAATCTAACCCCGCATCATTTTGAATATGATAAGGAGAACCTCCATTTCCATAAATAGACTCTATAAAATCAAGATTACAAACTAACGACCCCGGGGCAAAAAACCTAACCTCCATGGTTTTTTTAGTACTAATCCCTTCTACCTCAGGAATAATCAATGGCCTCAATAACAAAGAGGCAAATACCTTTACTTTTTGGCAATACCCCTCTGTAAATGGCAAATTAAATATATCTCCTTCTATTTGAGTTGCTTTGTGCAATAAAAGAGCAGCAGTTAAAGCTGGAACGGCTTTTTTATCGTCGGGGATAGGTAGCCCCCCCTCTGCTAGGTGAAATGTCCCTTTAGTTGTTCTTCTATCGGTGGTAGAATTATGCAAAACACCTTGTTTAACTCTATAAGACATAAGGTCTTTTGTAAGATACTCGTGGCACCCCTCTGGTAGAGAGAGCTCTCTGGCAATACCGTAAAAATCTAGAGTAAAAGTAAAAGATGGAACTCTAATTTCTGGAATGTCTAATCCTTTAAAATAATTATTGATAAAATTTTGTATACGTTGATCGGCAGGGCATAAATAATTTCTAAATTGTCTTTCACGCTCCCTGTAATTTATTATCAAAGACTTAGCCAAAGCAAAAAAACCACCTGTCACATCTTGCACACCTGCCGCATCTTTTTCACCTAATTGATCTTGCCCACTTGGTACATCTTTACTGCTCAACTTATCTTGGCCACAAGCATCGTCTATAAGACCCAATGCTTCTAACCTCAACTTAATATATTGGTGAATATCATCTTTCGAATTTTCCTTTGAATTGTCAAAAAAACCCAACGCTTCCAATTTGCTTTTCATGCCCTCTTTTAATTTCTTAATTTTGATAATAGTGTTGTAAATAATAGTATCGTAAATGACAACCTACAAATATATATAAAAATAACTCCTTATTATTTCTAAATTTGTCTAAACATATCATAAACTCTTTTAAAAAAGTATGTTTATAATATGGTTAAAACAATATCATTCAAGAATCCAGAAAAAATATCCAAGAAATATCACACTAGCAATACAGAAGCAATAGACAAAAAATACCATACAAGAAATATCATTCAAGCAATATCATTCAAGCAATACACAAGCAATACAGAAGCAATACAGAAGAAAGATCATTTAAATAATATCGTTCAAGCAAATTAAAATGAGAAAATATATAATATTATTCATATTACTCTTGACAGCAACCATCTGTTTTTCACAAAACTACACCGAGCAAGATAAAGCAATTTTTGAAAAATATAAATCTCAGTTTCAAGAAAAAAAAGAACATGACTTTAATGAATTAGTTACTCAAACCGCACTCTTTTTTCTTGGAACCCCCTATACAGCACACACCTTAGAAATAGAACCCGAAGCACTCACTGTGAACTTATCTCAATTAGACTGCACTACTTTTGTAGAGACCGTTTTAGCCCTATCACAAACTATTAAGGCAGGAGATCCTACTTTCCAAAAATTTAT
>JBAYBU010000119.1:0-5105 GCA_041669105.1 Bacteroidales bacterium
ACAGACACTGTTTTGGCCGAACTAAATAATATTGGCAAAGTGGCAAGTTCAGCAGGAATAGATTTCCAATCTTGGCCATTAGATCTTTTAGCGGATTACATCGAGAAAACTCATCATAGGTATGTACAAGATAAATCCTTGGAAATTATACAATATTTAACAAAAATCTGTGAAGTACATGGTACCAATCACCCCGAGCTATTTAAAATTAAAAAACTCTTTACAAAAGTGATAGAAAATCTTGCAATGCACATGCAAAAAGAAGAGTTAGTCCTCTTCCCTTTTATACGAAAAATGGAAAAAACGCTACGGAGTGGCCAATTTTTAGAAAAGCCGAGTTTTGGTAGTATTAAAAACCCAATCGAAACTATGGAAGATGAACATTTAGCAGAGGGAGATCGTTATAGAGAAATAGATAACTTGAGTAACCATTATACTATTCCTAAAGACGGTTGCAACACTTATCAAGTGACTTATACTATGTTAAAAGAGTTTGAAGAAGATTTACATATGCACATTCATCTAGAAAACAACATCTTATTTCCCAAAGCCATTCTTCTAGAAGAGAGGCTTATGTAAACGGCATATTTAACTATTAATCGCTCCTAAAATCAGCAAAAATTATGGGACAGCACACAATTAAAGTAAAATCTATAGATCATTTAACACATGATGTATTAAGAGTAAAAACAGAAAAGCCATCTGGATTTATTTTTACCCCTGGGCAAGCAACTAGCGTTGCCATAAACAGAGAGGGATGGGAAAAGAAAAAGAGACCTTTTACCTTTACCAACCTTCCAGATCAAGACCATTTAGAATTTACAATAAAAACATACCCTTCACATGAGGGAGTTACAAATGAATTGCTAAAACTCAAAGTAGGTGACCAACTCTTAATAGGAGATGCATGGGGCACTATAAACTATAAAGGAGATGGTATCTTTATTGCCGGAGGTGCTGGTGTAACACCATTTATATCTATATTCCGCTATTTACAATCAAAAAAAGAGATAGGTAACAACAAACTTGTTTTTGCAAATAAAACCAGTGCAGACATAATCCATAAAGAGGAGTTCAAAGAGATGTTAAGAGATAACTTTATCAACATTCTCTCACAAGAAGAGTCTAAAGAGTTTTCTCATGGCCTAATAGATAAGGATTTTCTTGAAACTTGTGGTGTTAAAAACCATAAACACATTTATCTGTGTGGCCCTAGAGCAATGATGAGCAGCATAGAAGAACAACTCCTAAATTTGAACATTAAAAAAGAGGTTATTATCAAAGAGGAGTTTTAATAAATCTAGCCATCTCCTAAAAATTAAAGAGATTATTTTTTCTTAATCTAATTATTTATTAAAAAAAAATGCAAAAATTTCATTATGAACAAAAGTTCATTTAAATTTGATGTGACTAAAAAAATCATAATGAAATTTGGCATTTCATAAATAACTAGAGATGTAAATGGAGAAGGTGACCTGTTTTTCTGAAAACAAACCTACCATTCTAACTGAAAAACCAATTAATAATCTAAATATGAAAATAGGAATAATTACATGCGACAGATACAGCACTTGCGCAGGTGGAAAATGCCTAAGGGCTATGCATAACAGAGAAGGAGCTTTTGATATTTATGATAAAGAGACCCCTCTTGAACTTGTGGGATACACCACTTGTGGTGGTTGCCCCGGTGGAAATATAGAATATGCTCCGGCCGAGATGATAAAAAATGGTGTAGAAGTAATCCATCTGGCAACAGGTTTAGTAGTAGGATATCCTCCTTGCCCCAGAACACTATTTTTCAAAAAATTTCTTGAAGAGAAATATAAAGTGAAAGTTGTAATAGGCACCCACCCTATTCCAAAAAGTTATTACACAACTCATCAAAATCTTAAAACCTGGGATGCCCCCTCTTCAAAAAAACTAACAGGAGCAGTTATGAGTACTCCAGAGCAAAGAGATGCCTACAACTAAAGAGTTTACTCTTTAAAAGACAATTAAATCATACGCTGTTTTTTTGTTTTAAATGTACAATGTAAATTGCGTTTTGCCTGGCAGGGAGATTATCTCTATTGTGCCTCCGTGGTTTTTCATTATTTGTCTGGAGAGACTTAGTCCAATGCCAGAGCCATTCTCCTTAGTAGTAAAAAATGGAATAAATATTTGATCCATCAACTCGGGTGCAACTCCTGGCCCGTTATCAATAATTTTTATTTCACAACGGCTATCTGCCATTAAAGAGGCAACTATAGAGATTTGAGGTTTTGAAACCTTCTCTACAGCCTCTATTGCATTTTTTATTAAGTTTATAAATACTTGTGATATTTGTGCTCTATCTGCCTCAGTAGAGCAGATTTTTTTGGGAACTTGAACATCAAATTGAACTCTATTAAAATTAGGCTCACTCTCCATTAACAACA
Source organism: Bacteroidales bacterium (assembly GCA_041669105.1). Classification (GTDB taxonomy): domain Bacteria; phylum Bacteroidota; class Bacteroidia; order Bacteroidales; family UBA932; genus Bact-08. The sequence goes on from JBAYBU010000119.1 coordinate 2,418, forward strand.
GAAGATGTTCAATTAGTTGCGTTATCTCAATGGTCTCAAGAACTGGCTTTGAGAGCTTTGTTAATTTTCGATAAGATTCAACAAAACGGATTAACCCAGCACCACGTTCATTAATAACTTCAAGCCCACGCACTGTGTTGGCAACTATTTTTGCATCAACGGGGCTTTCTGGTGGAGTGTAGTAGTTTAACAATGTTTCACTAAGAGAAGTGATTGGTGTTATTGAGTTCATTATCTCATGAGTGAGTACCCGTATTAACCTGGCCCAAGACTCCACCTCGTTGGCATCTAACTCATTGCTAATATCATGAATAGAGATAATACGCAATGTTTGTTGGTGGCTTATAAATGTAGTGGCCCTAAGAGAGAGCTGCACAATGGTGTTGGCCTGTTTCAATTTCACAAACTGGTGTGTACTCCCCTCTTTTAGTAGATAAAAGGCATGGAACAGATTGTCATCTACCCTCTTTAGCTGCTCTATGTGCGAAAGTGTGGTATAATTAAGTAATCTCTTTGCCGAGGTGTTTGCCTGCAGTATATTTCCATTGCTGTTTATTACTACAACACCAGTAACTACCTGCTCTAAAAGCATACTGTAATATTGCTCTTGTTCTCTGTTTTGAAGTTTAACTTCCTGTATAAGAGAATTAACTCTATTGAGACTTTTATTCATCTCTTTAGTAGGAGCATGATTTATATCTACTGGGAAACGGAGTGTAGAGTCTTCATTTTCAACAGCATTAAAAAAATAAGAGATCTTCTGTGGAATTTTATTAAAGAGCTTCAATATATGATATATAGCCCATGCTACTCCAAAAAACCATAGCGCAGAATACCAAGAGAGTGCAAAAGCCTGCATAAAAAAAAGACCAGAAAAGGCAATCAATAGAAGAATATAGATCACCAAAAAAAGATAGGTATTCTTATAATACATATTAATGGTTAATGGTTAATGGTTAATGGTTAATGGTTAATGGTTAATGGTCAATGGTTAATGGATTATGGATTATGGATTATGGATTATGGATTATGGATTATGGCTAATAGTTAATGATTAATGGCTTATAGTTGATATTTCTTAATCTTATTGTAGAGTGTTTGTCTGGTAATTCCCAGTTGAAGCGACACTGCGCTCAAGTTTCCACTATTTTGTTCTATACAGCTCTCTATCATTTGCCTCTCCATCTCTTCTAATGTTATTACACTGGTGTTAGTAGCACTGTTTGTACTGCTTTTAGAGAAGAAGAAATCGTTTGGAGTTAAAGTGTCACCATCTCCAAGAATAACTGCCTTCTCTATAGTGTGTTGTAGTTCGCGTACATTACCAGGCCAAGAGTACTGTTGCATCTGCTCAAGAACCTTATCACTTATTTTAAGCGAGGGTTTCTTGTACTTTGAGCTATAGATCTCTAGAAAAAACTTGGCAAGCAGAGGAATATCTGAAACACGCTCCCTTAACGCAGGAATCTCTATTTGAATTGTATTTATTCTATAGAGCAGATCTTCTCTAAACTTACCCTCCTTAACAAGAGTCTCTAGATTACTGTTGCTAGCACACAGTAACCTAATATCAATAGCTATTTTTTTATTAGAGCCCACTTTTACAATCTCTCTGTTCTGTAGTGCTGCTAATAATTTAGCTTGAAGGGGTAGAGAGAGATTTGCTATCTCATCCATAAAAAGAGTGCCCCCTTTTGCAACCTCAAATTTACCTGCCCTATCTTCATTTGCATCTGTAAAAGCACCTTTCACGTGGCCAAAGAGTTCGCTCTCGAACAGAGATTCAGAGAGAGAACCCATATCTACACTTATCATAACTTCTTTACTGCGTAAAGATTGCAGATGTAACTCCCTAGCTATAATCTCTTTCCCTGTTCCATTCTCTCCTGTAATAAGAATGTTGGCATCTGTTTTAGCAACTTTACTCACTATATTGAGCACATTTTTAAACGCAGGTGAATCTCCTATAATAACAGCTCTCTCTCTATTCACCTCACCTTTAAGATTTTGTTGCTTTTCTTTTAGCGACTTAACCTCTCTTCTAGAGTTTTGTAGCTGTATTGCACTATTGATAGTAGCAATCAGTTTACTATTTTCCCACGGCTTAAGCACAAAATCTACCGCCCCCTCCTTTACTGCACGCACTGCCAACTCTACATCTCCATAGGCTGTAATCATAATAACAGAGCTGTTGGCATCGTGTTCCAATATTTGTCTCAACCAATATAAACCCTCATTCCCACTATTAATTCCAGCAGAAAAGTTCATATCTAATAATATGGCATCAAAATGATTTTTCTCTAGCAAAAATGGTAGTTGATTAGGGTTCACAGATGTAGTAACCTTTTTGCATAGAGGCTGCAACAAAAGCTCAAGCGCACTTAGCACACTTCTATTATCATCTACAATTAAAACATGACTTCTTTTCATTGGCAAAAGCTCTAGGTAAGTCAAAACTCTGGATAAGTAAAAGTACCATTTATCTTGAATTTGTCAAATAAAAAGACAGCAACTGTCTAATATTTTTACACATCCAAAATTATTTAATAAATTAGAATTCTAACACTCAACTACTTAGCCCTGTTGGCATTGAAGTTGCTTTTTATGCCGTATAGAATAACAAAATAACTATATGAGATCTCTATTTTTAGTAACACTTATCTGCTTTACACTCAGTTTTACACTAAG
>JBAYBU010000120.1:0-5085 GCA_041669105.1 Bacteroidales bacterium
CCCACTCTTGGTAATCTCTTTCATCTAACATTACATACTTTCCTTCGCCTCTTTTTGCTCCTTCGGGAACAGTTCCATCTGCCATAATAGTACCGTAATTGAAGATAAATTCAGGCTTATATCTCAGATTGTTGTCTAAAGAGTATAATGTATCAATATATCTTGAAAATATTCTTGTAAAATTGACTAAATTATAAATTGAAGGGGTTAAATTAGATATAGGAGTAGGTTCACCAGGTAGACCAGGAGCTACCACCACCCTTTTTGGTAAATATTCTTGTTGTTGTTGCGTGATTGCAGGCGCAGGAATTTTTTTTACTAAGTAGCCATCTTTTTGAAAAGCAACTACCCAAAAATCGGGTTTATTTCTTGATATAGCTGGTACTGCACCCAAATAAAGATTCTCATTTATTTTAATAGGTATGTCAATAAAACAACTATCTATCATAACTAATTGTTCACTAGATAGAAAACTCCCTAGACTATCGTATCTATTTACCCTAAAAACCCTCTCTGCACTACCTTGTGTAAAAGCGTTTACAATAATATCTCCACTCTCTTGGTCAAAGTAAAAACCCTGAGGATATATATACTCTTGGGGGCCTCTACCTCTTCTATCAAAAGTAAAGAGATAGTTACCCTTAATATCAAAAATTTTGACCTCTTTCCTTCCCGAGACAACATAAATTCTATTATTCCCAATAGATACTATTGGAAAAGCACTTATTAAAGAGGCATCTGTTGTCTCTAGTGGAATATACTCAATGTTGGTGGCGATTTCGCTCAACTCAATGATTCTAGGACTATTTAGGCCCGAAACAAAATCAATAACAGTTATATCAGATTCTGGACTAACTTGCTTGTTACTGCACGAATAAGAGAGGAAGAAAAGAGAGAAAGAGAGTAATAAAGCAAAGATTCTTTTGTATGAAAGAAGGCCTCTCTTGTTGCCTAAGGATAAAAATATTGCCATAGCCATAGTTATATATATATTTATATGAAAGTAAAACTACTAATTTAATCTCACTCCTCAAAAATAACTTAATAAAACAACTCTTCAAAAACTGTACCAACATTACAGTTTATACTATTTTATAAAAAAAAATTAATGTTGTTACTATATTTATTGCTCTTAAAATATTATAATGTAACTTACTTTTTTGCATAGAATCTTATGTTGCAGATTCATACATTTTTTTTAAATTTGCTTAATTATCCCAAATTCTAATAATTATCCCTAAAACTAATATAGCCATGAAAAATTTCTTTAAAATTGTGCTCGGCACACTCGTAGGTACACTATTGGCTCTAATACTCGCATTCTTTATTATGATGGGCATTATTGGGTCTATGGCCACCTTCTCCGAGACTAAGCCGGTAGTTCCTAAATCTGCCGTTTTAAGCTTGAACTTCAATAATAGAATAACAGAGCAATCTACAGAAGACCCGTTTGCTTCTCTAAATCCTATGCAAAGCGGCAGTTCTAAAACACAAGGGCTACTTCAATTTATACAGACAATAGACAAAGCGGCAAATGACCCTGCCATTAAGTTTATTTATATGAACCTCACCAATTTAAATGCAGGTATAACTCATATAGAAGAGATCAAAACTGCAATAGAACAATTTCGTCTAAGTGGGAAAGCTGTTATTGCCTATGCCGATAACTACTCACAACCTGCCTACTATTTGGCAACCTCGGCCGATAAGATTTATTTAAGTCCAACTGGTATGCTCCCTCTAACAGGAGTTAGCATAAGTTCTATCTTTTTTAAAGACCTATTAGATAAATTAGGAATAGAGGTACAACTTATCCGCCACGGCAAGTTCAAAGCAGCTGCAGAGCAATTTATTAGCAATAAAATGAGTCCAGAAAATCGCCAACAATTACAAGATTACGTAGATGCTGTTTGGAGCAACTGGATAGCTCAAATAGCAAAAGCCAGAGAGATCTCTCCCGAAAAAATTAACATGTTAACAGACAGCCTATCAATTGCTACAGCACAAAACGCACTAGACAATGGCCTAATAGACGGGCTTATGTATAAAGACAACATGGTAGATACTTTGGTTAAATTATTTGGTGTAGAAAAAGAGAAAGAGCTTAAAATGATCTCTAGCAGCGCATACCACAAAGCTACCTATAAAGTAGACTTTAAAGAGAAAAATAAGATCGCTATTATTTATGCCAATGGCGACATAATTATGGGAAAATCAAAAAGCAACATCGCCTCAGACTCTTTTATAGAGCACATTTCCAAAGTAAGAAAAGATAGCACAATTAAGGCCGTTGTGTTTCGTGTAAATTCACCAGGAGGATCGGCACAAAGTTCAGACATTATCGATCGCGAACTTGCGCTATTAATGCAAAACAAACCAGTAGTGGTTAGTATGGGAGACTACGCCGCCTCTGGTGGTTATTGGATATCGGCCAAAGCAAATAAGATCTACACCAATAATACAACCCTTACCGGCTCCATAGGCGTGTTCAGTATGATTCCTAATTTCCAAAAGACAATGAACAAGCACCTCTCTTTAAATGCCGAGGCTGTTAACTCAAATGCACATAGTGATATTATGAACGGCTATAGACCTTTAGCCACTCAAGAGATAGAGTTTGTGAGAAGCGCAGTAGAGCAAATCTACACAGATTTTATCAACTTAGTTTCTGAAGGCCGAGGGATGACTCCAGAACAGGTAGATGAGGTTGCACAAGGGCGCGTATGGGCAGGATCAGACGCTGTATTAATTGGCCTTGCCGATGAACGAGGTGGCATTTTAGAAGCTATAGAATCTGCAGCAACTTTTAGTAGCTTAGAGAGCTATCGTATTATTGAATACCCTGTACAAAAAACATCTTTAGAACTTATACTAGAGATGTTAGGAGAAACCAGCATTGCCACCAAAACACTCTCTAACCCCTACATGATGTTAGAAAAAACTTACGAAAAACTACGAGAAGAGAGAGGCATAACACACTTTGCCCGCCTCCCATACAACATCTACTTTAACTAGAAACTAAAAACTAAAAAAAACTCTCTACGCAGCAGTAAAACTCTCTCAAAGCTTTTAAAAGCTTTGAGAGAGTTTTTTTATCCCACTTCGCAACTTTAGTTAAAAATTATAGCCAACTGCAACACTAAATGTGTTTGATAATGGAGAGTCACTTTTAGCAATTAGGTATGCGAAGTCAAGATTTACACCAAACAAATTAACGCCAGCCCCTAAGCTAAGATAAGAAGGTGTGCTTTTTGTTTTATCGCCATAGTGGGCTCCAAGCCTTAGAAAAAGCATCTTGTTATGTGAGTATTCAGCCCCTGCACCTGCAATAAAAGCAGATTGATCAAAAAACAATCCGGCCTCACCACTAAAAATAACTAAACTGCGTTCTGAGAAGCTTTTCTCTATTGCTCCTCCAATTTTTAGAATAGCGGGTAACTTATATGGTCCATGACCATAATCAATAGAGGTTCCCAGATTAGAGAGTGTTATCCCAAAATTCAAAAAATCCTTTTTGTAAAATAGATTAAAATCTCCAGCTATAGCTATTCCAACAGAGAGCCCTCCCATATCAGAAGAGATAAACTTAAGATTACTAGAAATAGAGAAGTTATCTCCAATTAAGTATGAAAACCCAGCGCCAAACAAAAACTCCTTAGGTGTAAAATAACTTACCCTATTACCAAACTCATCTGAGAGCACTATATCCTTATTAAGAAAATTACTATACCCAAATGAAATTACAGATCTCTTACCTAGTTTAAGAAAGCCCGCCCCTGCAACAACTGTTTTATCTAAAGTACTGGGGAGCCATGATCCATAAGATGTAGATATTGCACCTCTGTTTTGAGAAAAAACTAAAGAGGCACTATTGTTAAAAAAGCCAAAAGCATTAGAAACAATAGCCGTAGAACTAGCGCCCATTGCAAATGTTCTAGCATCAGGAGATACTAAAGAGAATCCTGCCGTTTGAGCCATACCAACGCTTGTAGGTGCAACTATAGTTATAGCAATTAGTAAAATACGCATTCTTCGAATCATAGCTTAATAATATTATATTTTAACTCTTTTCCACCGAATTTAGCTATTACAGTATAAACTCCACCACTCATACTAGACATGTCAATCTGAAGCGGATTAAATGGTCCAATATTAGTTTGTTTGTTAAAAACTGTTGCTCCCACACCCGAAATCAATGAAACTTGGGCGGTAGTCTCTTCTCCTACTCTTAAATTTAAAATGTCTCTTACAGGGTTTGGATAGAGATCTATCTCATTACTGTTATTTCTTACAAGAACCTTAAAGCTACTCTCTACTGTAGCTCCTAATGCATCTTTAGCCAAAACAGTTAAATTTGCCAAGCCATAAGAGAGTGAGGTAATGACTATACTATTTAAATTTTGTGTAACCTGGACAAGTGTAGGCGCATCAGAACTAGCAATATACGTAAGTGGTTCTCCATCGGGATCTTCAAATACATTAGCAACATCTAAAACAACTTCTTTTCCAAGAGAACTTATGTAAATATTTGCTAAAGGATTTACAACAATAGGCGGTTGATTCTCCTCTATTTTATAAACAAACTCAACATAAGACGAGGCACCATACTCGTCAGTAACAACTATTTTACCAATATAAGTCCCAGCTGGTGCATCTCTACCAACTATCTTTACTTCAATAATGTTATTTACTAATGAGGCCGTAGCTGCAGAAGAGCCAGGAACTAGCGACCAAGCCACATTATGACCATCTGGATCTAAAAAGCTAAAGTTTAAGTATTTAGTTTCAAATGCTTTCTGAGTAAGCTTGAGACCATTCAGAGGATTTATTATAGGTGCTGTATTCTCTTTTGTCTTCACATTAATAACACTTGCCAGCTCAGATCTATTAGAAGAGTAGTCATAAGCATCAATTGTAAAATAATAATTTGTCTCAAACTCCAATCCAGATATTGTCGCATACAATGTGTCTCCAACTTCTAAATCGTAAGTCTCTACTATATTTTCATAAACTTCATTAAGGTTATCAATATCTAAATTTTCAAGATTTTTCTTACTATAGTATATAGAATAGCCATAAGCTTTA
>JBAYBU010000121.1:0-5064 GCA_041669105.1 Bacteroidales bacterium
GGCTTACGATCTCTATCGAACGGCTTCGCATCTCTGCGGTCCTTATTATACGGCTTCGCATCTCTGCGATCTCTGTCAAAGGGTTTACGGTCATGGTCGAACGGTTTCGCATCTCTGCGGTTACGATCGCCTGATTGACGGTTGTCCCTACTGTCTCTGCTCGAAGCTCCAGCTCCGGCACGACGTGGAAATTGGTTATTTGTCATTGATTTTTTATTCGGTGCAAAGTTATGTTAATAAGATTTATTTTCCTACTTTTACAAGTTAATAGGTGTAATTATTTGAAGATGTGTGCCATTTTTAAGGGCTCTAAAACTATTCTTGGCTTCAACTCACTCATGAAAGAGAACTTTAGAGTCTCTATGAGGTCTATAAAAAGCAGTAAACTGAGGTCTGTCTTAACTATAATGATTATAGCAATAGGGATAACTTCTTTGGTGGGAATACTTACTGCTACAGATTCACTTAAGGCTCTAATGAATGAAAATTTTGGTAAGATGGGAGCTAACTCATTCTCTATAAGATCTAGTTTTTCTGACACTCAATCGGGAGCAAGAAGAACAAGAGTGATAAATAGAAGAAATATTACATTTAACCAAGCCAATGAGTTCATAGAAGCCTACCCAATTTCTTCTATTGCTACGATCTCTGCTTCTGCATTAAGAAACGCTACAATAAAAGCAGGCTCTGCAAAAACTAATCCGGTTATATCGGTTTTGGCTGTAGATGAAAACAACCTTGGATTTGTGGGTGCCAAAATTTTTCGGGGAAGAGGCTTTCATACAAGAGATATGGAATCGGCCGCATTTAATGCAATAATTGGATCGGGTGTAGCAAATTCTCTATTTAAAGGAGAAAATCCCATTGGTAAAATTATTACTGCTGGCGCTGTAAGGTATGAGGTAATTGGTGTGCTAGAGAAACAAGGCGCAACATTCGGCGGTGGAGTAGATAGCCAGGTTTGGATTCCTCTTTCTAATGCAAGAGGTGTATTTTTGAGTGAAAACACTTTTTACACTATTGGGATAATACCCTTAGTAGAAGATCAAACTAAAGCGATGGATGCTGCCGAACAACTTTTCCGATCTATTAGAAGACTTAGTCCTATAGATGTTTCTGACTTTAGGATCACAAGGTCGGATGCTTTTATGGAAGATATAATGAAAGTGATGTCTTATGTGACAATAGCTGCTTTTATAATAGGAAGTATAACTCTTCTTGGGGCTGCTGTAGGTCTCATGAACATTATGCTAGTATCTGTAAAAGAGAGAACTCGTGAAATTGGCACTAGAAAAGCATTAGGTGCAAATTCAAAAACAATCAAACAACAATTTTTATTTGAATCTATTGTTATTGGACAATTAGGTGGTCTGTTTGGTATTATATTAGGAGTGGCTGTTGGCAATCTAACTGCTTTAATTATGAGTGCTCCTTTTGTAATTCCCTGGCTTTGGATATTTTCGGGCGTAATGGTATGCCTTTTGGTAAGTATAGCTTCGGGATATATCCCTGCAGTTAGAGCCTCTAAGCTAGACCCTATTGAGGCGCTCAGATATGAGTAAATTTCTTCACTCTATTTTAATATGAAAATATAAGTAATGGTACCTTCTTGAATTGTTGGTGCCTGGGAGCTTAGGTTAAATTTAGCGCTGAGTGCAGCTTTTCTTGCAGCCTCCCAAAGAGTTTTGTCTTGCACTGTGGTACCCGTGGCTCCAGGCGTTGCGTTCACAACAGAGCCATATTGATCTACAGAAATTTTCACTACTACTTTTCCAGATTTATTGACTTTATAATCGGGCTTTGGTAAAGAGCCCATTATACTACGGCCAGCAAGTTTAGCTTTTGGCTCTCCCTCTTTTGAACCGATTTTTGTATTTCCCATAGGGTGCCCTGCAGCTATTTTACTGCTACTGTCTTTTGCTGTTTGTGGTGCCAAAGAGTCGGCATTGGAGGCCGAAGGGAATAACGCTCTTCTATCAACTGGAATGGTTCTTGGAGGCTCAAATTGCTTTATATCCCCAGTCTTACCCATTGTGGCTTCTGCTCCTATATTTGCTTTTTTACCTGCTATTGCAGACTCCGATCTTTGTACCAAACGTATCTCTTCTAGTGGTGTGGGGCGTTCTACTCTGGGCTCTTCTCCTGGGCTAACTTGAATTGGTTTAGTAGGCTCCAATTGAAAATCTATCTCAATCCCAGTTTCGGTAGGAGGAGGATAAATAACTTTGAATCCAGTTGTAAAAAAGAGAGTGATAAGCAAGAGGTGAAAACCTATAGCTATTGAAGCACCTATAACTTTGGCGTGCTTTTCATCTTTTGTTACTCTCTTTGGTACTTTGGGCATTTTAAAATGGTTGTTGTTTCAGAAAAATGTCATTCTGGTGCAGTAGCGAGTATTAATCGGTATTGGTTGCGTTTTGCAATATTCATTATGTTTACAACTTGCTCCATTGGAACTGTTTTATCTACATGGAGTGAAACGGTAGGATCTTCTGAATCAATAAGTGATTGTTGAATTATCTGCTCAATTTCTGACAGTTGTACAGGGGTATTTTTTCCATCTATATGATAAGAAAAAGTATTTGATTGAAGGTAGTGTCTTATAGAGATACTAACTATTGGTTTAGAAGAAATTTGGTTTGTACTTTTAGGTAAGAGTAGTTTTAGTGCGTTTGGATTTACCAGGGTAGATGTTACTAAAAAGAAAATAAGCAACAAAAATACAATATCTGTCATAGATGACATGCTGAACGATGGGTCTACTTTTGAACGACGTTTAATAGCCATAATTAATAATTTTATTTGCCTGCAGGTTCGTGCAGTAGATCCATAAATTCAATTGTATTACTCTCCATTTTATATACAATGTTGTCTATGCGAGCAGTGAGGTAGTTATATCCAAAATATGCAAGTATACCCACGGTGAGCCCAGCAACTGTAGTAACCATGGCCGTATAAATACCGCCCGATAAAAGGGTAATATCTACATTACTCCCAGCTTGAGACATATTATAAAAAGCTTGAATCATACCAATAACAGTACCTAAAAAACCTAGCATGGGAGCGCCCCCAGCAATTGTAGCAAGCATTGGTAACCCTTTTTCTAATCTAGATATCTCTAAGTTGCCCATATTCTCTACAGACGTTTGGATGTCATTTAATGGACGGCCTATTCTCTCTATCCCTTTTTCAATTAATCTTGCAATAGGAGTCTCTTGAGACTTGCATAAATTGACTGCAGCCTTTATTTTACCATCATAAATAAAATCATGGATGTTTTTCATAAAATTTTGATCTATTTGAGAGGCTTTGCGAATTGCCCACCATCTCTCTCCAAAAATATAAAGAGCAATTATAGAGAGTACAAGAAGTGGCAGCATAATCCAACCACCTTTAAAAGCCATACTTATTAGAGAAAATGAAAGTTCCTCTTTGATAGGAGGAGTTTGTGCAACTGCCTCTGCAGTTCCTTGTCCCAAAGCCATTAAAAAATGAGTGATCATAATTGTTGTTGATTGTTAAATATGTTTTATACTTTTTATCTGTTTATAACTTACAAAAATACAATAATTGAGCCATATCTCAAAGTGTGTTAACTCTGTTTTACCCTATCTAATTTATATAGATCTTCTCTTCTGTCTTTGAGGTTCCTTACACTGCCAAAATTATGCAGCTCACGCAGTAGGTCTAAATCTACATCCGAAATAAGTATCATCTCTGTGTTGGGCGTTGCTTCTGTTTTTACACCATTTACAGGGAATGGAAAGTCACAGGGGGTAAAAACCATGGATTGAGAGTATTGAATATCCATATTTTGAACTTTTGGTAAATTCCCAACGCTCCCTGTAATTGCTACAAAGCATTCGTTTTCAATCGCTCTAGATTGAGAGCAGTGTCTAACTCTAGAGTAGCCATTTTGAGTGTCGGTAAGATATGGAACAAAAAGTATCTCCATCCCTTCATCGGCAAGAATCCTTCCCAACTCTGGAAATTCTACATCGTAACATATAAGAATCCCAATTCGGCCAGCATCGGTATCGAAGGTTTTAATTGTATTGCCCCCTTTTAAGCCCCATACTCTATCTTCGTCGGGAGTTATATGGATTTTTTCGTATCTCTCCATAGTGCCATCTCGCTTGCATAGATATCCTATATTATAAAGCTCTCCATCAATTACTTGGGGCATACTGCCTGTTATAATATTAATATTATAAGAGACAGACAATCTCGAGAGCTCTTCTGATAATTTTTGTGTGTATCCAGCTAGTTTTCTGATTGCTTCGGGTTCACTTAAATGGTTATATTTAGCCATAAGTGGAGCATTAAAAAATTCTGGAAAAAGTGCAAAATCGCTTTTATACCCACTTAGTGCATCTACGAAAAATTCGACTTGCTCAATAATTTCTTCTATGTTGTTATATGGCCTCATTTGCCATTGGACTAGTCCTAAGCGTACAACTCTTTTGTTGGCTTGCATCTTTTTCGATTGCTTTTCGTAGTAGATGTTGTCCCACCTTAGAAGTAATGCAAATTCCTGTGAAGAGATATCTCCTTCTAGATATCCCTTAAGAATCCTTACTGGATAAAAATCGTTTGAAAGTTGGAAGTTTATTACATCATCTTCTATCTCTTTAGATTTAACCTTTGCAAGGTACTCTTTTGGAGTGTATTCGTTTGAATATTTATGGTAGTTTGGCATTCTTCCGCCAAATACTATTCCTTTAAGGTTTTTGTTTTCACACAGCTCTTTTCTAAAATCGTACAATCTTCTTCCTAGTCTTAGCCCTCTGTATTGAGGTTTAATAAAGACATCTATTCCATAAAGAAAATCTCCATATTTAGTGTGCGTGTCAAAAGAAAAATTTAAAGTAATCTCTTTGTATGTATGGGGTTCTTCGATTAGATTTTGTTTAACCATTATGGATAATGCACAACCTGCAACATGCCCGTTTACCTTCATTACTACCTGCCCTTCGGGGAATATTTTAAGGAGTTTCTCTATGTGATGTTCTTTCCAATAAGAAGAAGGCATCTGTTGATAAGACTCTATCATTACCTCTTTGA
>JBAYBU010000122.1:0-5062 GCA_041669105.1 Bacteroidales bacterium
AGTTTCAAACTCAATGGGTAACCCAGGTAGAGTAAATGCTCTTGAGATGTATAATAAAGTTATGAATGTCTATAGATGGGGCAATATGAACGACCCTTCTGTAAATATAGATTATCAAAACTGTCTTACTTTTGGAGCGGTTATTTCTGTAAGAAATATCCACACTCAAACTGCCAAGGCCTTGGTACAAGCAGGAGAACGAGCTAAGGCAATAGAGGTATTGGATCGTATGCAAGAGGTTATGGTCCCTTCTCAATATCCCTTGAATGCCTCTCTGCTTCCTTCGTTAAATGAGTATTCTGTGATGGAGAGTATAGATTTATATTTTCTTGCTGGGGAGAAAGATAAAGGGATGGCTTTGGCGAGTGCTTTTACAGAAGAAACTCTTAAGTCTATCAATTTATTTGCTATTCATTATAGAGGGAAGTATCTCTCTAAAAGCGATATAGAGAGCAATCTTTCATTCTTGTTTTACATTGCAGATATCTATAAAAATAGGGGTTATCAAAGTGAATCCGAAGAGTTGGAAAGATTACTAGAAAAGTTGATTAATGAGCTTTAATCTTCCAAAAAGAATTTTCTCTAATTCTGCTTAAAGAGAGGTCTTTTTGAAGCCATTAGTTGAGTTCATTTAATTTTTGATTTATATTAAGCAGTTCTTGGGCGTATTCTCGGTTGTTGCTGAGTCTAGGAACTTTGTTTTGTCCACCCAATTTATCTTTGGAATCTAACCAATGGTAAAATACTCCTTTTTTGAGACTTACTATTTGTGGAGGCTCCATAGTTGTATTATTTTTTCTTTTGGCTTCGTAATCAGAATTTGAGTTGCAAAGGACTCTGTCTATGGTTCTGGCAAATTGTTCTTTGCTTATGGGCTCTTTTTGAAACTCAATAAGCCATTGATGGTACCCTTTGGTTTTCTCATTCATATAAACTGGAGCCACAGTGTAATTTTCTACCGAAGCGCTATGTTCTTGGCATGCTTGAGAGAGAGCTTCCTCGGCATTATGTATCATTAACTCCTCTCCAAAAGTATTTATAAATAGCTGAGTACGCCCGGTTATAATAAATTTATGAGGCTTTAGCGATGTGAATTTTATACTATCACCTATTAAGTATCTCCAAAGCCCGCCATTTGTTGTTATTACAAGTGCATAGTTTACTCCCTCTTTTACATTTTCTACTGTATTGAAAGAGCTAAACTTTCCAGAAAGAGCAGCTTCTAATTTTTCTAAAGGAATAAATTCGTAGAAGATACCGTTATCTGTAAGAAGTAGCATAGATTTATCTAAAGGATCGTCTTGAAACGCAAAATACCCTTCCGAAGCATTATAGCTCTCCATGTAGTTCATCTCTCCAGGAATTATCTTTTGGAACTCATTTCTATAGGGCTCAAAATTAATCCCCCCATGCATAAATAACTCAAGATTTGGCCAAATTTCTTTAAGGTTAGATTTACCTGTATATTCAAGTATCCGGCGAAAAAGAACCATATTCCAAGAAGGAACTCCCGAGAAGTTGGTAACATTGTATTTCGATGCATTTTTACATAGGATATCTACTTTTTTTTCAAAATCTGCTAGTAATGCTACTTTTCTTTTGGGAATTCTTCTAACCTCTACCCACCGGGGTGAGTTTTTTAAAAGGACCGCCGAGAGATCGCCATAACTGCTTTTCCCAAGACCAAGTTCGTCTGTTGTAACACTTCCTCCAAGAGTAAGTGCATCTCCGTCAAAAAGTCGCGACGAATGATTGTAGCTTATATAGGTGGCTAGCATTTTTTTCATTCCTAAGTAGTGACATCTATTTAAAGAGTCGTCTGTAATGGGGATAAATTTACTTTTTGCCGAGCTGGTGCCAGATGATTTTGCAAACCACTTTATTGGAGTGTCCCACAAAATATTTTTCTCTTGTTTCCTAACCCTCTCTATATATGGCTCAAACATATTATAGTCTCGCAATGGAACGTTTTGCCCATATTTTTCGAGACTATTAATTTCTCTAAAATTATGCTCTTTCCCAAACTCTGTTTTAGAACCTCTTTTAATGAGTTCTTTGAACAAGAGATGTTGGGATATCTCTGGGTTTTCCCTGTTTAAATCAATAGATTTAAGCATTTTACGAGATATAAAGCGATATGCATTAGAAGTAAATGACATCTTGCAAATATAACATTATTCAAATACTTCGTGAAGAATATTAAGCGAGCCTATCTTTATTTCGTGATCAGAGTGGTAACTTAAATAACGAATCATCTCTTGTAAAAAGCGGTATCGTAGTTCTCCCGTAATTTTGATCTCTTTTAGGCGATCAATTTCTGTATGGGCCAATTTCCATAGTAAATTGCTCTCTTCTTGTGGAAACATGAGGTCTCTATTTATCTGTTTTTTTGAGTATTCGGCACTGTAAATATCAAAAAGCATGCCTTGGCTTATATTTGGAATCTCTGGCATATATCCCAACAATGCAACATACTTTACTAAAAAATAGAGATGAAAGTTGGCTGCTCCTTCATCTATCTGTTCGAGGTCTAAAATAGATTTTTCTAAAAAAAAGAACATCTCTCTATTTTGCTCAATTTCACGAATAGTTTTAGAGATAATTTCGCTAATAAATATAGCGATTGCAGCTTTTGGTATGCTGTTTCTAAGAGAACTAAGTTTATGTACAGAGTTGAACTCTTTTAAAGTCTTGAGCTCTCCAAAGCTGCGAGAAGAGAGCACTCCCTCTATAATACTAAGTGGGTGTAAAATAGAGAGGGGCTGCTTTTTCAGAGACTTTGCGCCACTCTTTACAAAAAATGACTCCCTGCCACCTCTATTGGTATATCCTTGTAAGATTATACCCGACTCCTTGTGCTTAAAGGTGTGTAAAACAATAATTTTAAATGTTTCGGAGTTCATTCTCTATTATAATTTTCAAGAAACTTTGAAAGATTTCTTATTGCTATTCCTCTATGCGAAATAAGATTTTTTTGAAAATCTGTAAGTTCGGCAAGAGTTTTGGTGTATCCATTTGGTAAAAACAGAGGGTCGTATCCAAAACCTCCTTTTCCTGATTGATTTTCTGTTATTATGCCGTTAAGAGTGCCTTCAAAAAAGTATTGCTTACCATCTAAAATTAGAGCAATGACTGTACGGAAGCGGGCTCTGCGGTTAATTGAACCCTTAAGTTCTTTGAGCAACTTTTGCATATTTAAACGCGAATCACATTCATTAGAGGCGTATCGGGCCGATTTTACTCCAGGTGCGCCCTTGAGAGACTCTACCTCTAGCCCGGTATCATCGGCAAAACAGTTTTTACCGGTAATTTTAAAAAGAAATTCGGCTTTAAAAAGAGCATTCTCTTTTAGGGTCTCTCCCTCTTCGGGTATATCATGATTAATGCCTATTTGAGAGGGAGTTACAAATCGAATTTTATTTCCAACAACGCCTTGTGCTTCTTCTAATTTATGCAGGTTGGATGTAGCAAATATTATTTCCATCTTAATCAAAATTGCATCAAAGATACTAAAACTTTATTTTTGTATTTATTAATGAAATCATATATGATATTTAAGAAAACTTTAACAGTAGTAACAACATCTCTTTTGTTACTTTTGTCAATAAACTTGGAGGCTCAGTCCCAAAGTTTTAAAATAGGGAAAAGCATTGACGTACAAATGAATGTACTTAATCAGATTAATATGCTTTATGTAGATAGCGTAAATTTAGACTCTCTTATAATTGAGGCAACAATGTTTATGCTAGAATCTTTAGATCCCTATACAGTTCTTATTCCAGAAGAGGAGAAAGAGAGTTTAGAGTTGCTCACAACAGGAAGTTATGGTGGGATTGGAGCCGTTATAAGAAAAGAGGGCAAAAATATTCTTATTTCGGAAGTTCATGAAAATACACCAGCTTCTAAGGCGGGCCTTAACGATGGCGACCTTATTATAGCTATTGATGGTGAGTCGGTTGCCTCATTGAGAGTAGATGAATGTAGCGCCAAAATGAAAGGAGTAGCGGGTACAGATGTCTTGTTTACTGTAAAAAATCTTAGAGGCGGAGATACTACCGATCTTAAAATCACAAGAGAGAAGGTTCATTTTCCCGATGTTTTATATGCAGGTATGATTAGTGATAGTGTTGGTTACATAAGAGTTGCAGGGTTTACAATAGAGGCTGCAAAGGATGTGAAAAAAGCTTTGGTTCAACTTAAAAAAGAGCCAGCTATGAGTAGATTAATTTTAGATTTAAGGGGAAATGGAGGTGGTATCTTAGACGAGGCTGTAGAGATAGTTTCTCTTTTTGTACCTAAAAACACAATGGTAGTATCTTCTAAAGGGAAGGTTAAGCAAGTTCAAGTTGACTATTTTACTATTAATGAACCAGTAGATACTTTGATCCCTTTGGTTGTGTTGGTAAATTCGGGATCGGCCTCTTCTTCAGAAATTGTTGCTGGGGCACTTCAAGACTTAGATAGAGCTACAATTATTGGCACTCGTACATTTGGAAAAGGGTTGGTTCAATCTATTAGAGATGTAGGATACAATAATAAAATAAAGATTACCACAGCAAAATATTATACTCCTAGTGGCCGTTGTGTTCAAGCAATAGATTACTCTCAAAGGAACGAAGATGGAAGCGTTGGCCATATACCCGACTCTTTAACTAGGCCTTTTAAAACCTTACTAAAAGGGAGGACAGTATATGATGGAGGTGGAGTTACTCCCGATATTAAAATAGAATCGCCTTATTATAGCCGTCCAACATTAGCTCTGGTATATGGAGAGATATTTCATGAATACTCTATTCTCTATTTTAAAGATCATATCTCAATAGCATCCCCAGCCAAGTTTGAGCTTACCGAGCAAGAATATTACCATTTTGTAAATTGGGCAGTAGAGAAAGAGTTCGACCACAGGACTGCTACAGAGGTGGAGTTCGATAAATTTATAGCAATTGCAAAAAGGGAGTCGCTTTACGATTTAATGAGTAAAGAGGCCGAGTTATTAAATAAAGTAGTTAAAATGAGTAAACGGGATGTTTTAAAAACAGGGATGGAAGAGATTAAACCACTG
>JBAYBU010000123.1:0-5060 GCA_041669105.1 Bacteroidales bacterium
AGATTAAACCACTGTTAGAAGAGGAGATAGTTAATCGCTATTATTTTAGGGGCGGTAAGGTGCAGAGTATGTTGCGTAACGATATCCAAGTTAAAGAAGCATCGGTTGTAGAATTAATAAATTAAATGGGAATAGGCTTTTTGTTTTTTCCGGAGTTGTGTCCGGTGTGTGATAGGCTGTTGGTTGGGGGAGAGAGGCACATTTGCTTGGAATGCTTAGCCGATTTGCCATATTCATTTTATTGGAGTTGGAGGGATAATCCTGCCGAGGGTTTACTTAAAGAGGTGTTGTTTGTAGATGCCGCTACCTCTCTTTTGCTTTACAGGAGCGAGAGTAAATGGAAAAAACCTATCCATAACTTTAAATATTATGGAGATAAGTCTTTGGGGAGGTATCTTTCGGCACTATTGGGAAAGAGGCTTTATGAGAGTGGTTGGTGCGATAGAGTAGATTATATAATTCCTGTACCTCTCCATAAGCTACGTGAATGGAAAAGAGGTTTTAACCAAGCTAGTATAATAGCTTTGGAGTTAGGTAATTTTCTAAATAAACCAGTTTTATGCAATGCAATGGTAAGAAATCGTTATACCTTTACACAAACTAAGAAAGATAGGGAGCACCGTAGGAGAGGTGTTAAAGGTGCTTTTAGAGTAAAAGATAGATATAAAAGTGTAGTAGAGGGCAAAAGGATTTTACTTGTAGACGATGTTCTCACTACTGGTGCAACTTTGGAATCTTGTGGGAATGAACTCTATAAAGCAGGATGTTCTTCTTTGAGTATAGCTACTTTGGCATTTGTAGAATAATAATATTATGTTTATTTAATTAAGGTTTTTATGTTTGGATTTATAAGGATAGAGTTAATAGATATTATTGACATTGTACTAGTTGGAGTACTTTTTTACCAGGCCTATAAGCTAATTAGAGGTACTGCTGCACTCAATATTTTTATAGGAATTATAGTCTCCTATTTTATTTGGTTGGTAGTAAAAGCTTTGCAAATGGAGTTGCTAAGCGCAATTATAGGCCAAGTTATGGGGGTGGGAGTATTGGCTCTCATAATACTCTTCCAACAAGAGATACGGAGGTTTTTATTAAGAATGGGAACTCGGTATATGAACTCTAGCCACCATATAAAATTTATCTCTTTTTTTATGGGAAGTAGAGGAAAGATTCTAGGAAGTGACGAGCTAAATGAGATTACTCAGGCTTGTAGCAGTATGTCGGAGTCTCGTACAGGTGCCTTAATTGTTTTAGCCAAGAGCTCTTCTTTAGATTTTGTTGTTGAGAGCGGAGATACTATAGATGCAAAAATAAGCAGGAGACTTATAGAAAATATTTTTTTTACAAATGCTCCTATGCACGATGGTGCTATGATTATCTCTTCTTTTAGAATAGCGGCTGCAAGATGTACTCTGCCTATCTCAGAAAACCCACATGTTCCCGCATATTATGGAATGAGACATAGGGCTGCGATAGGTATATCAGAAGTTTCTGATGCCGATGCTATTGTGGTTTCGGAAGAGACGGGTAATATCTCTTTTGTAACTAACGGAACTATTAAAAGGATGAGTAGTATTACTGAGTTAAGGCTTGCAATTGAAAAATCTACAAATTGATTTTACAATAGATCAATAAGAAAAGCAGAGAAGAGAAATAGTATTGATAAATAGAGATAGGGCAAAAGAAAAACAGCGATGGTAAACAGAGAAAGGATAGAAGAGGAATAGCAATGATAAATAGAGATAGGACAGAAGAAAAACTTGGGTTCGACAAAATAAGAGTTATGGTACAAACTCTTTGCTCTACAGAGACAGCAAAGAAGATGGTTTCCGATGCTTTTTTTTCTGACAATAGAGATAGGGTTGTTGATTTACTCTCTCTTACAGACGAGATGAGGGTTATTACCATGTTAGAAAACAACTTCCCCGATTGTGGGTATGTAGAGACCTCGTCCTTCTTAAAACAGCTAGAACACAACACCTATTATTTAGATATTGCCTCCATTGTAAAATTAAGGACTTCGTTAGATACTCTACGGCAAATTATTGCGTTTTTCAATAAGAGTAAAGAGGGGGCCTACCCCAATATGAAGAGTCTTATAGAGAATGTGATGCTGTTCCCAGAGATCTCTAGAAGGATAGACTCTATTTTAGATCGCTTTGGAGAGATTAAAGACAATGCAAGTACAGAGCTTAACACAATCCGCCGCTCTATTAGAGAAAAAGAGGGTACAATATCTAAGAGAATTAACTCTTTGCTTAGAAAGGGGCAGCAAGAGGGAATAATTGACATAGATGCGTCGGTTTCTGTTAGAGAGGGTCGTATGTTGCTCCCTGTTACAGCCTCTAATAAAAGAAAAATCCCAGGGTTTGTTGTAGATGAATCGGCTACAGGTAAAACTCTTTACATTGAACCAATGGAGATTGTAGAACTTAACAATCTTTTAAAAGAGCTCCATTTTGCCCAGCAACGAGAGATACTCAAAATTCTTGTAGACTTTTCAGATTTTTTACGCCCCTATCAACAGGAGCTTTTACTCTCTTCGGGGTTATTGGCTCAGATAGATTTTATTTGGGCAAAAGCTCGTTTTGGACTCTCTATTAATGCTGGAATGCCTGTTGTTAGCATAGATAAGGAGCTGAATTTAAGAGACGCAAGGCATCCGCTTTTAGAGCGTGCTCTTACCAAAGAGGGTAAAAAAATTGTTCCATTAAATCTCTCTCTCAATAAAAATAAACATATTTTACTTATATCGGGGCCCAATGCAGGGGGTAAGTCGGTTTGTCTTAAAACTGTAGGACTATTACAATATATGCTTCAGTGTGGTTTTCTTATACCTGCTTCGGAAAGCTCTGAGCTTACTCTTTTTAAAGATATTTTTATAGATATAGGAGATGAGCAATCCTTAGAAAACGATTTGAGCACCTACAGTTCTCATTTAAACAATATGAAAAACATCCTTAAGGAGGCCTCCGACAACAGTTTGGTTTTGATAGATGAGTTTGGAGCAGGCACAGAACCCACTGCGGGTGGGGCAATTGCCGAGGCTATTTTGGAGGAGATAGAGAAGAAAGGGTGTTTTGGTGTAATCACTACTCACTATGGAAATCTCAAGCTCTATGCTAGTGAGAGTAAGGGAGTTATTAACGGGGGCATGCAGTTTGATGTTCAAAATATTATGCCTCTATTTAAGCTGGAGACAGGGATACCTGGTAGCTCTTTTGCTTTTGAACTTGCAAAAAAAATGGGATTACCCGATTATTTAGTTAAAAGTGCCGAGGGCAAAGCTGGGACTGATTTTGTAGATATGGAGAGGCATCTCAAGAAAATTTCGAGAAATAGGAGAGCTTGGGAAGCGAGGCTTGCTAAGATCAAAACTACAGACAAAACGTTAGAGAGCATTACAGATAGATATCACAAGGAACTGTCAGATATTCAGCAGGTAAAAAAACAGATTTTAAATGAAGCCAAAGCTGAGGCGGCACAGTTGCTTGCCGATGCCAATAAAAAGATAGAGGCTACCATAAAAGGAATTAAGGAGAGTCAAGCAGATAAAGAGAAGACTAAAATTATAAGGAAAGAGTTATCTACATATAGCAAAACGGTAAAAGAGACACCCGAAAGTGCAGGTGACGATAAAGTAGCTCGTAAAATGGAGCAGCTTATAAAAAGAAAAGAGCGGAGTAAAAAAAGAAAAGAGGAGCGAATTAAAGCTGTTGTTTCTGAACCTCAAAAAACTAAGCCTAAACAAGAGAGCCTCGGCACCCTTCAAAAAGGAGATAAGGTTAAGGTGAAAGGGGGAATGCTAATGGGAGAGATTATTGAGATAGATAATAAAAATGTAACCCTAGCCATTGGTTCGGTTAAGAGTAGAATGGCCCTTTCTAAAGTAGAAAAAATCTCTAATAATGAGTATTCTGATGGGGTTGCGACAAAGGGGGCTAAAAAACATTTTTCTGTTGTAGAGAGTGAAGAGATCTCTAATCGTCGTATAAATTTTACTCCTAACTTAGATTTGAGGGGCGAACGGCTAGAACAAGCTTTAGACAAGGTGACTCGCTTTATTGACGATTCAATTATGGTGGGAATTGGAGAGGTTAAGATTTTGCATGGGAAGGGTAATGGTATTTTGCGAGAAGAGATTAGAAAACACCTAAAATCTATGTGGGGCATTACCTCTTTTAAAGATGAGCATATTTCGCATGGTGGTTCAGGAATAACTGTTGTTAATTTAGATAATTAAAGATTAGATATATGACTATTAAGAAATTATTTACAATTGTTTTATTTGTGGGAGGAATTATGTTGTTCTCTTCTTGCTCAAATAACAAGAAAAAAGCTCGAGTAAATGCCAACTCATTTTTAACACTCTATTTCCAGACCGATTACGAGTCTGCTGCTGCTTTATGTACTCCAGAGTTAGGAGATGAGCTCCGTGAATCTATGAAAAGCATTGAGTCTGTAGAGGCGGGTGTAAAAGAGATGATTATTAAGCAGACTTCCCAAATTAAAACAGAGATAATAACTTTAGAGGAACTTAGTAGAGACTCGCTAGTAGTTAATTATAAAGTTATCTTACCTAGTTTTCCTAATGGGATAGAGAACAAAATGGTACTTGTAAAGAGAGAGAAAAAATGGCTAGTTTCTGGTTTTGGGCAGTCTGTTAGCCATGAGTTGATAGACCAAAAAACTGACAATTAGTAAAAGCCATATTGAAGATAAGTTAATTTGGTATTATTACGAATAATTTTTGCTCTCACTATTAGGTAACATTATACTGGAATGATAGAGAAGTTCATACTGTTTGGTATTGTTGGCTTTTCGGGTCTGGTTGTAGATTTTATTATTACTTGGCTCCTAAAAGAGTTGTTACGTGTTAATAAATACGTTTCAAATGGGGTTGGCTTCTTAACAGCAGCCTCTACTAACTATTTTCTAAATAGGATATGGACTTTCTCTAGTACCAATCCCAATATTGCAGGAGAGTATTCGTTGTTCCTCTTGATTTCTGTTGTAGGATTGGCTATTAATTCTATTATTCTCTACTTATTGATAGA
>JBAYBU010000124.1:0-5025 GCA_041669105.1 Bacteroidales bacterium
CTTCTTTATTGAAATCTACATTATAGATACCTCTAATGTCATATGCATGAAATGCTCCCATAACTAAAATTTATTTAGCAATTTTATAACTCGGATGAACCTTACCTGCTTCTATGTTTTTCAATTTAGAGTTAAGCATTTTCCTCCTAATAGGTGCTGCTCTATCAGTAAAAAGAATTCCTTCTAAATGATCCATCTCATGCTGAACCATCCTGCAAGCAAAACCTTCTAGCTCTTCGGTAACCTCATTAAAGTCTATATCTAGGTATGAGACTTTAATTTTATGCGGCCTCTTTATAAAGGCATTAATATCGGGAATACTAAGACATCCCTCATTTAAATCGACCAATTGATCGCTCTCTTCCAGCAAACTAGGATTTATCATAGCTCGTTTAAAATTATTGAGCTCGGGCATATCGTCAGAAAGCGGTGTCCCATCAACTATAAGAACTCTTATAGACTTACCCACTTGAGGGGCAGCAAGACCAACACCATCGGCCTTATCCATAGTTTCCCACATATCCGAAACAAAACTCTTAATCTCTTGCTCTATCCCTGGTGCTTTTACATCTACCTCCTTAGCCTTTTCTCTTAAAACTTGGGCGCCATATACATATATAGGTAAAATCATCTTTTATAAAATTTTAATTCTAAAACTATTTTCTACTTTTTTTAATAGCAGAGCTATCCAAATATGATTGCAAAATAATAGCTGCACTAATTTTGTCTACCATAGACTTATCTCTTCTATTCATTTTTTTAACGCCACCATCTATCATTGTTTGAAATGCTATTTTAGAAGTAAAGCGTTCATCTTCTAAACTAACAGGGATATCTGGAAAATGTTTCTTTAAAAGATTTAAAAATTGATCTACAAATTTTGCCCCTTCAGACGGAGTATTGTTAAGATTCATAGGATATCCAACAACAAATCTAGAAACAGTCTCCTTTTGGGTGTAGTTTTTGAGATATTCTACAATAGTTCCAGAGGGAACAGTCTCTATAGCTGTGGCAAAAATTCCCAAAGGATCACTTATAGCTATCCCAGTTCTCTTTTTCCCATAGTCTATTCCAACAATTCTCTCCATAATGCAAAGTTAGTTTTTTTTTGTACATTTGAGGTTTATTTATCATTATGCCAAGACTATTCTCATACAATGATTTTACCGGCAGTAACAAAATAGTTCTTGCTTTTGCTAACAAACACAGTCCTGTAATAATTTGTGAAACAGAGGCTAAAAGGAATAAACCCTTTAATGTTAAAGTTAGAATAGGCAAAACTATTATACACCCTAATACTCCAGAACACCATTACGAATATATCCAACTTTGGAACCTAGAGACGCTGATTTCCACCGTAAAATTACAACGAGCCAGCTTTGGAGAACTCCCTATTCATATAGAAGCCAATTTTACATTTGTTCCCAAGGTTAGTTTACGACTTAAAGCTCTTGCATACTGCAATAAACATGGACTATGGCAAAGTCAAGAAGTGTTTGTAAAAGTAACAGAAGAGAAGAATTAAATAGAGCCGCTAATAAAATGGCAAAAAAGAAAAAAGAAAAAAGAAACAGATTGCGGAATAAATTCCGCTTTTCAATTTTTAACGATACTTCTCACGAAGAGACGTTTGTGTTCCGTTCTAATGGACTCATGATGCTTGTAAGCGTTGCATTAATAGTGATCTTTCTTATAGGCTCAGTTACATTTCTAATTTCATTTACTCCACTTAGAGAGTTTATACCAGGATATCCTAATGCGCAAACTAGGCGAGCGATAGTTCAAAATGCGATTAAGGCAGATTCTCTTGAGCAGGTAATTAAAGTGTGGGACTTTCATCTAAACAACATTCAAAGAATTGTAACAGGAATGGAACCCCTTAATCCAGAAGAAATTGCAGCAGCAAATACACTTCTTGACTCTACTTCTAGTATCGATTTTAACGGATCTACTTCAAAAAGCGATTCACTCTTGCGCGAAGAGGTTTTAAAGCAAGAACAATTTAAATTGAGAGCACAAGAGAGAAAAATAGAGCAGATAGAAGGGCTCCATTTTTTCCCTCCAGTAAAAGGAGTCATCTCCAATGGTTTTAACGTAGCAATAAACCATCCTTTTATAGATATTGCAGCACCTGCAAACTCTGCAGTATCAGCCGTTTTAGATGGCACAGTGATTATCTCTACTTGGACAGAAGAGACAGGTTATACAATTCAACTTCAACATGAAAATGACTTGATTTCTATCTACAAGCATAACTCCAAACTTTTAAAAAAATCGGGAGAAAAAGTAAAAGCCGGCACCGCTATCGCACTTGTAGGAGATACTGGTTCGCTGAGTAGCGGTAATCATTTACATTTTGAATTATGGCATAAAGGAGTACCCATTGATCCTACAAAATATATAAATCTCTAATAAGCACCTAAAATAATTATGAAGAGGAGAATTGCAATTTTGGGCTCTACAGGCTCTATCGGTACACAAGCATTGGACGTTATTTCAAGACATCCAAATTTACTTTGTGCCGAGGTTCTTACAGCCAATGCAAACTCAGCACTCCTTATAAAACAAGCGATTAAACACGATGTGAATGCTGTAGTTATTGCCAATGAGTCTAAATATGAAGAGGTTTTTAAAGCTCTAAGCCCTCACGGAATAAAAGTTTTCACAGGTACAGAATCAATTGGCTCCCTTGCATCAGGCAGTAATATTGACATAGTGCTCACAGCCATGGTGGGATTTAAAGGCCTCAAACCTACAATAGAAGCGATAAAGGCTGGTAAAGCAATCGCCCTTGCAAATAAGGAGACTTTAGTTGCTGCAGGATCCATTATTATGAAATTAGCAAAAGAGTACAATGCGCCAATTATTCCTGTAGATTCCGAGCATTCAGCAATTTTCCAGTGTCTTCAAGGTGAACGGGCCAATTTAGAAAAAATTTTATTAACAGCATCGGGGGGGCCTTTTTTTGGCAAAACAATAGAAGAGATGGAACAAGCCACCATTAAGGAGGCTCTAAACCATCCAAAATGGAATATGGGATCTAAAGTATCTATTGATTCTGCAACCATGATGAACAAAGGGCTAGAGATGATAGAAGCTCATTGGCTTTTTGGAATAGAGCCATCAAATATAGAGATTGTAGTTCATCCTCAATCTATAATTCACTCAATGGTTCAATTTACAGATGGGTCGGTAACTGCTCAACTAAGCGTCCCAGATATGAAGCTCCCAATCCAATATGCTCTAACATACCCTCAAAGGATTTTACTTAACACAGAGAGAATTGACTTTACAACTCTATCTAGATTAGATTTTTATAAACCCGACTTTGAAAAATTCCCCTCTCTAAACCAGGCATATCAAGCTATAAAAAGAGGAGGAAATATTCCTTGCGCAATGAATGCTGCAAATGAAGCAGCAGTAGAGTGCTTTTTAGATGGGAAACTAAAATTTACACAAATATTACAAATTATTGAACAAACTGTCAAGGATACCTTTTATATAAAGGAGCCCTCTCTAGAAGATATATTCGAAACAAATACAATTGCCTATGAGAGCGCAATAAAACTCTGTGATACATTTAAAAAAATCTAAACAGATAACAAATAAAAATTACATTTAATAGCAAATAACACTAGATGGAGACACTGTTAAAAATACTGCAAGTAATTCTTGCTCTTTCAATATTGGTGCTGGTACATGAATTTGGTCACTTTTTCTTTGCCCGCCTTTTTAAAATCAGAGTAGAAAAATTTTATCTCTTTTTTGATATTGGATTCTCTATTTTTAAATTTAAACCTAAAAATAGCGAAACTGAATATGGGATAGGGTGGCTCCCCTTAGGAGGATATTGTAAAATATCGGGAATGATAGACGAGAGCATGGACAAAGAGGCTATGAAGCAAGATCCAAAGCCATGGGAGTTCCGTAGCAAGCCTGCTTGGCAACGATTTCTCGTAATGTTTGGAGGGGTCTTTTTTAATTTTATTCTTGCTATCCTTGTATATGCAGCAACCCTTTTTACATGGGGAGACGAGTATCTAAAAACTCAAGATGCTGTTTACGGAATACAGTGCAACGATCTTGCACTTGATATGGGCTTTGAACATGGCGATAAGATTATCTCTTTTGACAACGAAAAGGTAGAAAAATTTCACGAGCTACAAATAACACTTGCTCGCAACCAAGCAACTCATGCACAAATAATTAGAGGCGGAAACACTATAACCCTAAAGATAGATCAAAACTACCTACCATTAGTTTTAAAAACACCAGATATGTTTACATTGAGAATCCCTTTCCAAATTTTGGAAGTTCCCGATACATCTCTCAATGCAGGTATCCTTTTACCTGGAGACAGAATTGTCTCTATAAACTCTAGAGAAGCAACAACTATTCAGGATATTCAGCCAATACTTGCCCAAAATAAAGGCATGACTCTCCCCGTTTCTATTTTAAGAAATGGAGAGATTATAGAGAATAATATTCATATCAATGCAAACGGGATAATAGGCATAATTCTTGACGGAGACTATAGTAAGCTCTTTAACTTAACAACTGTAAAATATTCTCTTATATCCTCTATACCGGCAGGATTAAACAAAGCAACTAGCACAATAACCAACTACTTTAAAGAGTTAGGACTTATATTTTCACCTAAAACAGAGGCATATAAATCGGTAGGTAGCTTTATAGCTATTGGGAAAATATTTCCGTCATTTTGGAACTGGGAGATTTTTTGGAATATAACAGCCTGGCTTTCAATAATGTTAGCTGTAATAAACTTGCTCCCAATACCAGCTTTAGATGGCGGTCATATTCTATTCCTTCTCTATGAAATTATAACTCAAAGAAAACCAAGTGATAGGTTTTTAGAATATGCCCAGATAGTTGGGATGATGATTCTTTTTGGAATTATGTTCTTGGCATTTGGTAACGACATTTATAGACTTTTTAAATAAAATAGCAATGAAAGCTTTCAAATTACTTTTGATAATTATATCTATTATTTCAATAGAATCGTGC
>JBAYBU010000125.1:0-4995 GCA_041669105.1 Bacteroidales bacterium
GACTTCATAAAAAAAAGTATTAGATCACTATCTGTGACAGTGTTACTTGCAGGGTTATTTGTAATGATTGTAGTTCTGTTTTTCTTAGGTAGATGGAGAGCTACCTTTATAATTATTCTTACGATACCAGTATCGCTCATAGCTGCCTTTATTTACCTTATGGTAACTGGTAATACTCTCAATATAATATCGCTTAGCTCACTCTCTATCGCTATAGGTATGGTAGTAGACGATGCAATAGTGGTGTTAGAAAATATAACGGCACACATAGAGAGAGGGAGTAAACCAAAAGATGCTGCTATTTATGCAACTAACGAGGTTGCTGTAGCGGTTGTTGCTTCTACATTAACTATTGTAGCTGTCTTTTTCCCTCTTACATTGGTTTCTGGACTTGCCGGAATAATGTTTAAACAGCTAGGTTGGATAGTAACTATTATTATTTCGGTCTCTACTCTTGCTGCGCTTACTCTTACTCCTATGTTAAGTTCATTAATGCTTAAAAAAGATCCAAAAAGAGGTAAGATCTTTATGATGTTTTACACTCCTATTGAAAGGTTACTCAATTCATTAGATAATGGTTATGAAAAACTGCTAAAATTTTCTTTACATCACAGAACTACAGTTATTATCTCTTCCTTTGGAATTTTTGTTTTAAGCTTACTTTTACTTAAAAGTGTTGGTACAGATTTTTTTCCAAAAACAGATAATGCTCAAATCACAATAAAAGTAGAGCTCCCGGTAGGTACTAGGGTAGAACATTCTCGTAAATTAAGTGACCACATCTACTCTTTATGGAGAGAGAAATATCCCGAAATTGAGGTTCTTCAAACATCTATGGGACAATCCGATGGAACAAACGTTTTTATGTCTATGGGAAGCTCTGGCACTCATCTAATTTCATACACCGCAAGGCTTATAGATGCATCTAAAAGGGATAGAGATATATTTTCCATTGGAGATATGATGCGTGCAGATTTAGACGCAATTCCAGAGATTTATAGATATCAAGTAAACCCTGGAGGTTCTGGTGGCGGTATGGGAGTTGGTTCAGCCGATATTGAGATGGATGTGCTTGGATACAATATGGAAGATGCTGCTATTGTAGCAAACAGAGTTTTCGGTATTATGAAAAACACAAAAGGGTTAAGAGATATTAAAATTAGTCAAGAAGATTATATTCCGCAGCTTAGAGTAGAGTTTAATAGGCAAAAGCTTGCAATGAACGGGCTCAATCTTACCAGTGCAGCCAGTGCTGTTAGAAATAGGATTAATGGCCTTATTACAACTCGGTTCCGTGAAGATGGAGAAGAGTATGACATTGTTGTTAAAAACGATGTCCAGTTTAGAACTAACATAGACGATATTAGATCTATAATGTTATACAACAATGTAGGAAAAGCTGTTAGACTAAGCGAAGTAGGAGAAGTTATAGAAGACTTTGCGCCACCTTCCATAGATCACGTAGATAGAGAGCGTGTAATTAAGGTTTCGGGTACTATTTTCAAAAGAGCATTGGGAGATATTGCAAAGGATATAAATAGAGATGTAGCTACAATTGAAATCCCTTCTAGTATTGCAGTTAAAATGACAGGTTCTTTTGAAGAGCAGCAAGACTCTTTTGCAGATATGTTTACTCTGTTGTTATTGGTGGCTATGCTCACATATATTGTAATGGCTGCACAATTTGAATCTTTTAGGGATCCTTTTATAATTATGATGTCACTTCCATTTGCATTTACAGGTGTCTTTGTGGCGCTTTGGTTAACAAAGACTTCCCTAAGTCTTATTGCTTTAATTGGAGCAATTATGTTGGTAGGGATTGTTGTTAAAAATGGGATTGTGCTTATAGATTATATTAATCTTAATAAAGAGCGCGGCATGAGTGTTATGCGATCTGTAGTTACAGGGGGTAAGTCTCGTTTGAGACCAGTTCTTATGACCACTCTCACCACTATTTTAGGTATGACTCCTATGGCAATAGGGATCGGAGATGGCTCAGAAATTTGGCAACCTATGGGTATTGCAATTATTGGAGGATTAATAGTCTCTACTCTGCTCACATTAGTTGTTATTCCAACTATTTATACTACTCTCAATGTAAGAGATATTAAGAAGCTTAGAAAAGTTCATCTTAAAGAATTAAGGAGTAACAACTAGGTGTTAAAGTGTTAATTAAAAGTACAGAGATTTTAAAATAAAGAGATATGAAAGCTGTAATGATAGTATATAATCAAGCCCACTCCACTGTAGTAATGGAAGTCATGGATAAATGTAATGTAAGAGGCTTTACAAAATGGGTAGACGTTCAGGGGAGAGGTTCCAGAAAAGGCCAACCTCACTACGGAACTCATGCATGGCCTTCAAAAAACATGGCCACACTTGCAGTTGTACCAGATGAGCGGGTTGAGCCTCTTACGCTTGAACTTAAAAAAGCGAATGAAATGGCAGAAGATCAAGGCTTGAGAGCTTTTGTTTGGGAAGCAGACATACTTGTATAACAAATAGGTTCTGTTTTCTGTTAGGTTTTTCAAAAAAAACAGACTAATTTAGCGTTGATTTTTATGTTTAATTTTAATTTATAAAATAATGGCAACAGCAGTTAACGATTCAAATTTTGAGGAGATTGTTATAAAATCCAATAAGCCGGCAGTGGTAGATTTTTGGGCAGCTTGGTGTGGCCCTTGTAGAATGATTGCTCCTATCATTGAAGAGCTCGCAGCAGAATACGAAGGTAAAGCAATAATCGCTAAGTGCGATGTAGATTCTAGCGAGCAGATACCGGTGAAATATGGGATACGCAATATACCTACAATTCTCTTTTTCAAAGACGGAGAATTAAAAGATAAGATTGTAGGCTCTACAACAAAATCGGCTATAGTAGCAAAAATAAATTCACTAATGTAATTTTACAATGAAAAAAATAACCACCCTTTTACTGCTTATGTCTCTAACAACTGGGCTATTATGGTCTCAAGGAAGAGTTGGCATTAAGGGAGGGTTAAACTTTAACTCCCTTAAAGATGTATCAAATAACGTAGATGAGACATGGAAGAAACAAACAGGATATCATTTAGGTCTTACTTACCAAGTTAAAATTCCATTTTTTGGGCTTGGACTTCAGCCAGAACTTCTGTTTGTGAGACAAAAAACCGAAAACAGCATTAACCAAAGTATTAACTTAGATTATCTTACGCTACCAGTAAATATTCAAATAGGATTAGACCTTCTTTTATTTAGGCCTTTTGTGATGTTTAGCCCTTACATCTCCTATGCTGTTGGCAAGGGCAATATGTTATCTGGCCAAAATTGGAAAGATATTAATAGGTTTGACTACGGCTATGGGCTAGGGGTAGGAATTGACATCTGGAGGCTTCAGGTTTCTGGGAAGTATATTTGGGGATTGGGAAAATTGCAAGATGCAGGTGCTAATCCAATAAATGGCAGTACTTTCAAGAATGCAAAAATGGAAGGATTCCAGCTTTCACTGGCTTGGATGTTTTAAAATATTAGAAATGTCTAAGAGACTATGTGTTTATTGTTCTTCCAGCAATATTTTGGAAGAGAAGTATATTGAGGCCGCCAGAGAGTTTGCAAAGGCGGCTTCTTTGTTAAGCTACACTGTTGTTTGTGGTGGTAGTTTAAGAGGTCTTATGGGGATAATAATAGACACTATGCTCTCTGCTGGTAGTAGTTCAAGAGTAGAGGGTGTAATTCCGGAGTTTATGGGTAAGATGGAAATTCACCATCCTATGATTAAACGTTTGCAAATTGTAGATTCGATGAGTAAAAGGAAAGAGCTATTAAGAAAAGAGACAGATGCTGTAATTGCTTTTCCAGGAGGGCTTGGGACTTTAGAGGAGTTCCTTGAAACGCTTACTCTAAAGAGGCTGGGTCAATATGATGGCCTGGTTATACTTTTTAATCAAGATGGTTTTTATGACTCTTTATTAGCTATGCTAGAGCAATTTGTGCAAAATAGAGTTTTAAACTCGAACTACTTAGATAGTTTAATTGTTGTGGACAATGTAAATGACTTAATAGAAGCTGTTAAAAATGGTAAAAGAGGATTGCTCAACGCAGCACATTATTTGCCTATTTAGGCTAAATACTACCTTCAAGCTAGATTATGTTTAAGTAAGTATATACCTGGTTTAGGCATAGCAATGTTTAAATAGAACTAAATCTGGTTTAAGTGTAAATAATATTTGCTCAAAAAGGATGGATTTAAAAACAATACAGGAGTTACTCAAAGAGGAGATTCAAACGGTAAATAACCTCATGAAAGGTACTTTAAAAAGTAATATAGAGGTATTAAACACGATTAATGATTATCTTTTTAAGGAGAAGGGTAAACAACTACGTCCATTATTGAGCCTTGCTACTGCAAAAGCTTGTGGAGTTGTTGGGAGTAAAGCATATTTATGTGCAGCTGGAGTAGAGATGATTCATACAGCTACTCTTTTACATGACGATGTTGCAGATAATGCTCCTCAAAGAAGAGGTGTAGACACTATTCAATCTAAGTTCTCTCCTGCATCTTCTGTTCTTACTGGCGATTATTGGCTTGCAAAAGCTTTTTCACTTCTAGTGAAAGAGAGTGACGCTACTCTTTTGGGTTTCTTTATAAATGCTGTAGAAGATTTATCTGAGGGAGAGTTGTT
Source organism: Bacteroidales bacterium (assembly GCA_041669105.1). Lineage (GTDB taxonomy): Bacteria > Bacteroidota > Bacteroidia > Bacteroidales > UBA932 > Bact-08. Next base: position 4,662 of record JBAYBU010000125.1, read on the forward strand.
TCAGATGCAAAAATCTATTAGTTTAGATACTACAGAAGAGGACTACCTAACAATTATATCTCGTAAGACATCTAGTCTTTTTACAGCAGCTATTGCTGGCGGAGCTTATTGTTCTGGAGCTTCTAGTAATTTAATAGAAGAGATGAAACAGTATGCTTATCACTTGGGTATTGCATTTCAAATAAGAGATGATATTTTCGATTACACTCCCGAGATAAATTCAGGTAAAAATAGCGGAACAGATATTAGAGAAAAAAAGCTTACTCTACCGCTTATTTTTGCTCTAAATTCTTGTAGCTTACATGAGAGAGAGCGTATGCTAAAGTTTATTAGA
>JBAYBU010000126.1:0-4983 GCA_041669105.1 Bacteroidales bacterium
GAGTTACTTATAAGACTGGGTGTCAAAGCTAAAATGATGGATCAAAGTAGTGCTAACATAAGCAGCACAGCATCAAAAAAAAACAATAATGCTACAGCAGACTGCATATCACATACTTGGGAATTTTGTGCAGCCAATGTAGATATAGACTTTGTACACTCAGCAGAATTCTGCCAAATGTCTGCAATGCTTAGAGGCTCGGTAATGCTTATTGGCCCATTGCTTACAAGATTTGGTTACGCCAATATGCCAAAACCTGGAGGGGATAAAATTGGCCGCCGCAGGTTAGATACCCACCTTATTGGATTAGAAAAATTAGGTGCAAAACTCACTTTTAATCAAGAACACAGCTCAATAGAGCTCACGTCCAACAAACTTAAAGGAGAATACATGCTGCTAGAAGAGGCCTCGGTAACAGGCACTGCCAATATAGTAATGGCAGCAGTTCTAGCCAAGGGAACCACTACAATTTATAACGCAGCATGCGAGCCATATTTACAGCAACTCTGTAAAATGCTCAACAGAATGGGCGCCAAAATCAAAGGCATTGGCTCCAATTTGCTCACAATAGAGGGGGTAGACCATCTTGGGGGTACAGAACATACTATTCTGCCAGACATGATAGAAGTAGGTAGCTTCATAGGTCTTGCGGCCATGACTGCCAGCGAAATAACAATAAAAAACGTAGCCTACGATCAACTCGGCATAATACCAAATCAATTCCGCCGTTTAGGCATAACGGTAGAAAGAAAAGGAGAAGATATCTATATTCCTACTCACGAACATTATGAAATAGAGAGTTTTATGGACGGATCCATAATGACTATTGCAGATGCTCCATGGCCTGGACTCACCCCAGATTTACTCTCTGTACTGCTCGTAACTGCCATTCAAGCAAAAGGATCGGTTTTAATTCACCAAAAAATGTTTGAAAGCCGTCTCTTCTTTGTAGATAAACTTATAGATATGGGAGCCCAAATAATTTTGTGCGATCCACACCGCGCAACAATCATTGGTCACAACAGAGAATTTTGCCTTAAAGGAACTCGAATGATCTCTCCCGATATTAGAGCCGGTATAGCCCTGCTTATAGCAGCAATGAGTGCAAAAGGGACCAGCATAATAGAGAATATAGAACAGATAGATAGAGGTTATCAAAACATAGATGGCCGTCTTAATGCTCTAGGAGCCAAAATAGAACGTATTTAAAAACAATAGAACACCAATGGCCAAAAAGAAGAAAAACAGTGCCGAGACTGCAGCTCCTCCAAAAGGGAGCGAAGCTCTAAGACTAATTGTAGGACTTTTTTTCACTGTACTTTCTGTTTACACATTAATCGCACTAGTTACCTACCTGTTTACATGGGCAGAAGACCAGTCACTTTTAACCCACCCCGATGTATGGAACACAATTGTTTCAGTAGAAAACGGAGGTGGAAAACTTGGTTTTTTTTGGGCAAATTTTTTACTGTCCAACCTATTTGGATTAGGTGCATTTGTCTTCCCATTCTATTTTGGAGCAATAGCCATATACTCCCTTAAAATAAAACAGATAAGATTAGTTAGAATATCATACTTAGCTATTTATGGAGCTATTATACTCTCTTTAATGTTCTCTTTTATTTTTGGATTTACAAGATTTGACGATTGGTTTGGCAATGGAGTTGGCGGCTCCTACGGTTACTACGTAAACCAGTGGCTAATAGCAATGTTGGGCGCAACCGGGGCAGGATCGCTTATTTTTGTAGCATTTGTTACTTGGCTCATACTGCTCAATAAGAATATGGTACACTGGATAAACCGAATGCTCTACTCTCTCTTTCATAGAAAACCTAAAACAGCAAAAATCAAAACCTCGGCAACTGAGGGCAAAACTGCTGTAGAGATGGGAACATCTGAAGAGAGTAAAACAGTAGGAGATAAAACAGAAGGAGACAAAACTGTTGTAGTAAAAGAGGTGCCATTTGAAATTGAAGAAATAACAGAACAAGAAGAGATAAAAGAGAGTAAAAGAGAAAATGATGGGCCAGAACTCCTTATAGAAGAGATAGAAGAAGACGATGACGATTTTCTTAAAGATCTGCCAAAGGGCTCGCTAGATACACTTTTTGACCCTCGGTTAGACTTGCCTAGATACAAAGCTCCAGGAACAGACCTTTTAGACGACTACAAAAATAAGATCTATAAAGTACCTAACGACGAGCTTGAGAGAAACAACCGAAAGATTGTTAAGACATTAAGTGATTATAAAATTTCTATTGAAAAAATATTTGCTCGCACAGGTCCAACAGTTACTCTCTACGAAATAGTCCCAAGCCCAGGCGTTAGAATCTCGCAAATCAAACGATTAGAAGACGATATTGCTCTTTCATTAGCAGCTCGCGGAGTCAGGATTATTGCCCCTATCCCAGGATCTAATGCTGTAGGAATAGAGGTAGCCAATAGCAAACCCAGTATAGTACCAATGAAATCATTGCTAGACGATCCCAAATTTAAAGAATCTAACTTTGAACTTCCTGTCATTATTGGAAGAACCATCTCTAACGAACCAATGATGTTTGACCTAGCCAAGATGCCCCACTTACTTGTTGCAGGGGCAACCGGCCAAGGTAAGTCGGTAGGGTTAAATGTTATTATCACCTCTTTGCTCTACACTAAGCACCCATCAGAAATGAAGATGGTGCTTATAGATCCAAAAAAAGTAGAGCTCTCACTCTACTCAAAAATTGAGAAACACTTTTTGGCAAAACTTCCCAATACCGAAGATGCAATTATTACAGATACCCAAAAAGTTGTGTATACTCTTAAGTCACTTACTATTGAGATGGATACACGTTACGACCTACTCAAACTGGCCCATGTAAGAACAGTAAAAGAGTATAACGAAAAATTCCTTTCACGTAGGCTCAATCCTCTTAAAGGGCATAAATACATGCACTTTATAGTTGTAATAATTGACGAATTTGCCGATTTACTCATGACTGCAGGTAGAGAAATAGAAGAACCACTAGTACGCCTTGCCCAACTAGCCCGTGCAATAGGAATCCACCTAGTAATTGCAACCCAACGCCCTACTACTAATATTATTACAGGTCTCATAAAAGCAAATTTCCCTACTAGAATAGCTTTCCGTGTGATCTCAAATATAGATTCCCGCACCATTATAGAGACCACAGGTGCCAATCAGCTCGTAGGCCGAGGCGATATGCTTATCTCAAAAAATGGCGAGATTACTCGTGTGCAGTGCGCACTTGTAGACACAGCAGAAGTAAAGAGAATTACCGAATTCATTGGCTCTCAACAAGGATACTCCTCGGCACACTTCTTGCCAGATTACTCAGGAGAGGATGGAGATAACTTGGCAATCGGAGAAGTAGACTTAGACAAAAGAGACAAGTTATTTGACGAAGCAGCCAAGCTGATTGTTCAGTTCCAACAAGGGTCCACTTCACTTATCCAACGCAGAATGAACTTGGGCTACAATCGCGCTGGTAGAATAATGGACCAACTAGAAGCAGCCGGGATAGTGGGTCCACCAGAAGGTAGCAAAGCCCGCCAAGTACTAATTACAGACTTTAACTCACTAGATCGAATTTTAAACTCATTAGATTAAAATCACTCCACTGCACTCAAATTACTCCGCCAAAACTACAATGAACAGAATAGTCAAAATACTCCTGCTACTAACGATTGCCTCCACAGCAACCACTAATTTATTTGCCAACCACCAAGCCTCGGCAACTAAAAAAAATGCTGCTCCAGACGGCGGTGAACTGCTTGGGCAAATGGCACAAGCACTCAAACAAAAACCTGCCATAGAACTCAGCTTCAATCTTACAGCAGCCGACCCTACTGGAGCTGTAAATGGCTCATTACAAGGAACAGTACAAGCTCAAGGATATTCATTTAAACTTCTAAATCCCCAAATGGAAATCTACTGCGACGGCAAATCTAAATGGATTTTCAATAAAGAGACTTTAGAGCTCACAATTTTTCCCAACGACACCACCCAAACCGACTTAGTAGAAAACCCCATAGGATTCTTAACGTCACTAAATACAGCAAACAGCCAATTTACACATCCCAGAAAAGCAGTAGAAACTGTCAAACCCAACGATTACGAAGCAATATGGCAAATAGAATTAACCCCTAAAAATAAATTTGCCGCCTACAAAAGCCTAATTATTACAATAGAAAAAGAGACCTACCTCCCCTGCATAATCCGTTACCAAAGCACAGACGACAGTAGCTACACAATCCATATCAAAACCATAGAAACTAAACTAAAACCTTGGCCCATCACAAATTTTCAAATCCCTCCAAGCTACCTCAGAAATAAAGAGATAACCATCATAGACCTTCGTTAAAAACCTCTAAAATAGAGGGGTAAGTATTGTTTAAATAATGAGGCAAATCTTTTAGTGCCACCCAAATAGCTTGCTCTATGCATTCCGAGGCCTGTGGCACGGTACGATTGCTTTGGCCAGTATATTTCATATGGTACCAATAGGTACTTTTAAGATTAAAACGTCCATCTCGGTGAAATGTATGATAAGTATTACATATATAAGAGCCAATCTCTAGCTCTCCAATCCCACACTCCTCCTCAACTTCACGTAAAGCAGTAGCACTAATATCCTCACCGGGCTCCTGATTGCCCTTAGGCAAATCCCAACACCCATATCTAAAAATCAAAAGAAATTCGCCTCGGCAATTAGTAACCAAACCACCCCCAGCATTAATATGGTGCAACTTAGTAAAGAGCTGCTCAAACGTACTCTCTTCATTTGCACTCGGCACACATAAAGTATTAATATTTGGACTCTCCCAAAAAAGATAAGGCAACTCTGCAAGGTCGGGAAAAGTACCTGAGCTATACAAAACTGCAGAAGGGTCATTTATCGAATGTGCTAATTTATTGTAGAGAGCCAATCTCCGCTTACCAAAGAAAATGTTATACATCTAGTTATACACCTAAAAGAA
>JBAYBU010000127.1:0-4906 GCA_041669105.1 Bacteroidales bacterium
GACGTGAGCCAGCTTAGAGATAAAGCAGTAGAGTTCCTTACAAACCCTGCTAATTCTGATAATCTTCCTGAAAGGGAGTCAAAAATGATTGAAGGTTTTGGTAATTATCCTATTTCTAAGGGAGTAATCTCTCTTCAAAATACACGTGGGACAAGTTATAAAGCTTATATCTCCGTTCAGAATGAACTCGTTAGGGCTGTTAATGAAATTCGCAATGATTTTGCTAGGCAAAATTTTGGCAAAGCATACGCATCATTAGATGAAGAAAAGCAAGCAATTGTAAGAGAGGCGATACCTCAGAATATTTCGGAGGCAGAACCTAGAGATACCAAAAAGTAGAAATCGAATAAAATAGAAAACATTATGGCAAAATTTACAAAAAAAGGGGATAAAGCACCACCGGCAATGAGTACGGCGTCTCTTCCCGATATTGTCTTCATGATTCTGTTCTTTTTCATGGTTTCTACAACTATGCGACAAACTGATAAACTGGTAAACGTTAGAGCACCAGAAGCATCAGAAGTGGCAAAACTGGAGAGAAAAGACTTGGCTGCATATATTTATGTTGGAACACCTATCTTGAGTAAACAAGCTCAGTTTGGTACCGACGCTCGTATTCAGCTTAACGACTCCTTTAAAACAGTAGATGACATCAGAGACTTTATCGCTGCAGAGCGTGAAAATTTAAGTGAGGCCGACCGTCAATTTATGACAGTATCAATAAAAGCAGACGAAAATGTTCGTATGGGTATCATAACAGATATCAAACAAGAATTAAGAAGGACCTCTGCTCTCAAGATTATGTATAATGCTAGAAAAACGGAATAAGGCTTAGTAGTACACATAATAAATTATTAAGAACAGGGTGACTTTTGAACAAAGGACACCCTTTCTTGTATATAATGATAAACGAATTTATCCTAAAAATCATGAACAAAAGATTTTATATATCATTAGTACTAGTATTTGCACTCCTTAGCACATTAACCGCACAGGAATGGCAAGGAAGGGGGCAAATGCATCCCCCAAAATTTGTATTCTTTTTCATTGGAGATGGGATGGGATTAAATCAAGTGTCTATGGCAGAAGCATATCTGTCTGACCAAAAAGGAGAGATTGCAAACGAGTCAGTTTCGTTCACGAAGTTTCCAATTCTTGGAACGGCAACTACATACTCAGCAAATTCATATATAACCTGCTCTTCTGCTGCTGGCACAGCCCTCTCTACAGGATATAAAACAGATAATGGAGTTCTAGGGATAGACCCTCAAAACAACAAACTCCAAAGCATTACATATAAGATTCATAATGCTGGAATTCCAGTAGGAATAACCTCTTCTGTTACATTGGATCATGCTACACCTGCCGCATTTTACGCAAATAGCTCCAGTAGGAAAAACTATTATGAGATAGCCCTGCAACTCCCCCAGAGTGGATTTGAATTTTTTGGAGGAGGAAGTTTTCTTCTGCCTAAAGGTAAAGACAAAGATCAAAAAGATATTTATGAAATCTTAGAAGAGAGTGGCTATGCTATAGCTAGAGGTCTTAGAGAGTACAATATTAAGAAAAAATCTCCAAAAATAATTCTTTTCCAAGAAGAGGGAAAAGAGACCGATTTGCCTTATGCTATAGATAGAAAAGGCAATGACCTTGCACTTGCTCATGTAGTAGCTGCAGCTATAGATCATCTCTATGGCACTAAGGGTTTTTTTATTATGGCAGAAGGTGGTAAAATTGATTGGGCAGGTCATAGCAATGATGGGAAAACAAATATTCTTGAAGTTCTCGATTTTGCTGCTGCTATTCAAGTAGCTTATAATTTTTATCAAAAGTTTCCTAACGAAACGCTCATCGTTGTTACAGCCGATCACGAAACAGGTGGAATGACACTCGGCCGTGAAAAAGGATATACTTTAGATCTTAAACATCTAGAATCTCAAACAAAATCTATGGCGATAGATGAAGAGAACAAAGAGAAGTATAAAAAACTTAATGAAAAAGCAAATATTGGTTGGACAACCTCTTCTCACACTGGGGTACCTGTACCAGTTTATGCAATTGGAGCAGGAAGCCGGCAATTCTCGGGAAGAATGGATAATACAGATATTCCTAAAAAAATTCTTAACGCAATGAGAATAGATTTTTAATCAAAAAAAGTATGGCTATTTTAAAGAAAGTTACTGGAGTAATATTTTTTACTCTATTCTCTTTAGTCTGCTATTCACAACAAATTCCAAAAATTGAATTTAGAGGAGCTTGGATTCACACTGTTGGGAACCAGCAATTTAAAACAATGAGTGCCGACTCAATAAAAAGTATGCTCTGCAACACCCTAGATGCACTAGAGGCATCTGGAGTAAATGCAGTGATCTTTCAAGTAAGGCCTCAAGCTGACGCGTTTTATCTTTCTCAAATTGAACCTTGGAGCAGATTTCTTACAGGGGAGCAAGGTAAGGCACCTCAAGAAATTTGGGATCCTCTCGAATTTATGATTGAACAGAGTCACAAAAGAGGGATGGAACTACATGCATGGTGCAATCCATACAGGGTTACATCTAATGAAACAGAGCAACTCCACCCCAACCATCTCTATTTTAAACAGCCAGAACTATTTAAAAAATATGGAACTCAAATATACTTCGATCCAGGAGAGCCTCAAGCAATAGAACATACTGTTAAAGTGATTGCCGATATTGTCTCTAGATATGATTTAGACGCAATTCATTTTGACGATTATTTTTACCCCTATCCTATCCCTTTCGAAGAGTTTCATGACGATGCATCGTTTGTCAAATATGCCAAAAAACAGGGGTTTGAATATTGGGAGAAGGGAGATTGGAGACGAAACAATGTTGCTACTCTTATTAAGACTCTAAACGACACAATAAAGGCCATAAAACCATGGGTGAGATTTGGAGTTAGTCCTTTTGGAATCCATCGTAATTTTAAAGATACTCCAGATGGAACAGGAAGCCAAACTAACGGACTCTCTAACTACGAGCAACTTTTTGCCGATGTTTTACTATGGATAGAAAAAGGGTGGATAGATTACAACGTCCCTCAACTTTACTGGGAAATAGGGCACCCTGCAGCTGATTACAAGACACTTATAGAGTGGTGGAGCAGGCATAACCATAAAGGACATCTATATATAGGGCAAAGCATAGGAACATTTACAGAGCCCGATTTGGATGATCCCTCAAAGACTCAATTCGAAGCAAAGATGAATCTAGTTAGGAATTTGCCTCACGTAAATGGGAATGTTTGGTGGCCTGGATGGAGCATTGCAAATAACCGAAACGGAGTTGCAGATTCTCTTTCAAATAATTACCAAAGAGACCTTGCTCTTATTCCAGCATATACTCACCTAGATAGCGTTGCTCCACAACCTGTTCAAAACCTTGAATATAAAGAGGGCAAGATTACTTGGGAAGAGAGTAAAACTGACGATCCTTTACAACAAGCTCAGTTTTATGCTGTATACAGGTTTCCCCAAGAAGTTAATCAAGACATAAATAATAGCAAGTATCTTGTAAAAATTGTCAACCAAAATAAATTTACACCAGAACTAAACAAAAAAGAGAAAAACACCTATTACTATGTTATTACAGCAATAGACAGATGTAGAAACGAAAGTAGCAAATCAAAACCATTAAAGATTAGTCACTAATAAATTTACTATTGTGATTCAGCGGCAATTTAGTAAATTTGCCACTAGTTTTTTACATGCCAATAACCGCACTAACTAAGCTAATGAAAAAAATTATTTCGTTTTCTCTTTTTTTGATAACTGGTCTTATTTTATCGCAAATATTGCCCGCTGTAGGAGACAGCTATGATACAGTTAAATTGATCTCCAACACCTTGCTATATGTATGCTTGTCTTATATTATGATTAATGTAGGGCGTGAATTTGAACTTGACAAAACAAGGTGGAAGAGCTACTTAAAAGACTATTTTATCGCAATGGCAACAGCAGCATTGCCCTGGATATTAGTAGCTTTTTATTACGTACTAATACTCCTTCCTATGGAGTACAACACTAGTTGGGATGCTTGGAAAGAGAGCCTTTTACTCAGTAGATTTGCTGCGCCAACCTCGGCAGGCATCCTTTTTACTATGTTGGCAGCTATAGGGTTAAGAACAAGTTGGATATATAAAAAAATTCAGGTACTTGCCATTTTTGACGATCTAGACACTATTTTGCTTATGATCCCCTTACAAATATTTATGATAGGGATGAAATGGCAAATGGGAGCAATAGTAGTAATCGTTATAATCCTACTTTACTGGGGATGGAAAAAAATGGGTAAAGTTAACCTAAAGCAAGATTGGAAATCTATACTCACTTATTCTGCAATTATAGTAGCACTTACATGGGCATTACAATATATTTCATCTTCGTTGTTTGGTAAAGATGGAGAGATACACATAGAGGTATTGCTTCCTGCATTTGTTCTTGGGATGGTTATGAAAACTATTCATATAGACAATAAATCCGAAAGATTAGTTACCAATGGAGTGTCAATGTTTTTTATGCTCTTGGTAGGCTTGAGCATGCCTGCTTTTATTGGAAAATATGCAATAACTGAGAGTGTCCAAGCTGGAGCGTCATTACTTGGTAGCCAGCCAATGCTATCAATGAAAACAATAGCGTTTCATGTTGTTACAGTCTCATTTATCTCTAATATTGGAAAAATGGTGCCTCTATTATTTTATAGAGATAGACTTATAGAAGAACGCTTAGCACTCTCTATTGGTATGTTCACTCGTGGAGAGGTGGGTGCAGGTATTATTTTTATAGCTTTGGGCTACAACATAGGAGGCCCTGCATTAATAATTTCTGTACTTTCGTTAGTGTTGAATCTTATTTTAACAGGATTTTTTGTAGTATGGGTCAAGAAAC
>JBAYBU010000128.1:0-4904 GCA_041669105.1 Bacteroidales bacterium
CCAGATAAATCCGTTCAAAGATTAAAAGATGGAGAGGTGGTTCCATGCGATGTAGCGGGGCAAACATCTCTATTTGTATATAAAACTTCAATTGAACCCCATCTTGGAGAGGTCTCTTACTTTAGAGTAATGTCTGGAACGCTCAAAGAGGGAATGGATGTTGTTAACCACGAAACTGGTGCTAAAGAGAGAATTTCTGCAATTTATGCCGTTGCTGGTAAGAAAAGGGAAAAGCTTACCGAGATTATCGCAGGAGATATTGGTTGTGCAGTTAAGTTAAAAAGTGTAAGAACAAATCAAACACTTAATGCAGGGAATAAAGAGTGGGTATTTGAACCGATTGTGTTCCCTCCTTCAAAATTCCGTACAGCAATTAAAGCCAAACAAGAAAAAGACGAAGAAAAACTCGGTGATATACTCAATCGTGCACATTTAGAGGACCCTACAATTAAGGTGGAATACTCAAAGGAGCTTAAGCAGACAATATTGAGCGGCCAAGGAGAGCATCATATTAATATTCTTAAGTGGCATATCAATAATACACATAAAATAGAGGTAGATCTTATAGCTCCCAAAATCCCTTATCGTGAAACAATTACAAAGGTGGCTCTTGCTGATTATCGTCATAGAAAACAATCGGGAGGAGCAGGCCAGTTTGGCGAGGTCTATATTTTAATTGAACCTGTGAGAGAAGGAGTTCCACCAAATAATAAATTTAAGATAGAGGGTCGTGAATTAGTTCTTAATATTAGAGCGAAAGAGGAGTACCCTATGGATTGGGGCGGAAAGCTTGAGTATTATAATTGTGTTGTTGGTGGCGCTATTGATGCGCGGTTTATGCCTGCTATTCTTAAGGGTATAATGGAAAAGATGGAAGAAGGGCCTCTTACAGGTTCTTATGCAAGGGATATTCGTGTTTTTGTATACGATGGAAAGATGCACCCAGTAGATTCAAATGAAATCTCATTTAAACTTGCTGGGAGAAATGCTTTTAGAGAGGCTTTTAAAAAGGCGGGCCCTAAAATTATGGAACCTATATATAATATTGAGGTTTTGGTACCAAATGATTGTATGGGAGATGTAATGAGCGATTTGCAAAATAGAAGAGCTATGATAGAGGGTATGAGTAGCGAGAAAGGCTTTGAGATACTAAAAGCTAGAGTCCCATTAGCAGAGCTTAACAAATACTCTACCACATTGAGTTCGCTCACCTCTGGACGCGCTACCTTCACTATGACTTATTCAGATTATCAACAGGTTCCGGCTGATGTTCAGGAGAAGCTTCTTAGAGAGTACGAAGAGAGCGAAGATGATGATTAATAAAGGATGATAAAAGCTCAAAATATTAAAAAATCTTTTGGAAATCTTCTTGTTTTGAAGGGTATAGATTTTGAAGCAAAAGATTCTGAAGTACTAAGTATAGTTGGAGCAAGCGGGGCTGGAAAGTCTAGCTTGCTCCAAATTCTTGGTACTCTTTCTCTCCCCGACTCGGGAAAAGTTTTTATAGACGGTAAGGATCTCTTTTCGTTAAAATCTAATGATCTTGCCGATTTTAGAAATAAAAAGATAGGTTTTGTTTTTCAATTCCACCATCTATTACCAGAATTTAGTGCTTTAGAGAATGTGGCCATTCCTGCACTAATAGGTAAAGTAGGAATGTCTGTGGCTAAAGAGAGAGCAAGAGAGTTACTAACATTATTGGGTCTGTCTCAAAGATTAACACATAAGCCTTCTGAGTTGAGTGGTGGCGAACAGCAAAGGGTTGCTATTGCGAGGGCTCTTGTAAACAATCCATCGGTTCTATTTGCCGATGAGCCTTCGGGCAATTTGGACACTTCTACTAAGCAGGAAATTCATAAACTTTTCTTTGATCTTAGAGATCGTTTTGGTATTACTATAGTTATTGTAACGCATGATAGAAATTTGGCCGCTTTAAGCGACAGAACTCTAGAGATGAAAGATGGCAAATTTCTACTTTAAAAAATTTGTGATAAAACAGTCGGATTCTGCAATGAAAGTTAACACCGATGGTGTGCTTTTACCTGCCTGGGTCTCTTTGCCGTCGGAGCAAAATTATTCTCAAAGTTCAAACGAAGGATCTCTTTTTAAAGTGCTAGACATTGGTTCTGGCACTGGAGTTGTCTCTCTTATATTGGCTCAGCGTTTAGAGGAGGAACTTTTTAAAACTACACCTAATAGCATTGACAAATCAAATTTGGGCTTCTCTATAACTGCAATTGATGTAGATAAAGATTCTTACTTAGAAACTAAATATAATTTTGAAAACTCTATCTGGAGAGAGCAGTTAGAGGCCCTTCATATCTCTTTACAAGACTATTGTGCTGAGCAGAAAGTAAAATTAGATCGGTTTGATTTAATTCTTTCTAATCCCCCTTTTTTTACAAATTCGTTAAATGCCCCTTCGCATAAGAGAAATATAGCTCGGCATAATTGCGCTTTGCCCCTTGAGGCGCTACTAAATAGTTCTGCCCTTTTACTTACCAAAAGAGGTATCTTGGCTGTTATATTACCTATTGCAGAGGGAGAAACATTATTAGAGATGGTCTCTAAAAGCAATCAATTTGAGATTAAACGGGTATGTAAAGTAAAAACTCTGCTTAAAAGGCCTGCTAAAAGATATATGATTGAACTGAGTAGGTCGCAAACTTTAAAGAGTGAGCAAATTATTGCCGGCAACAAAAATAAGCTATTGAGAGAGGAGACTCTTGTTATGCAAAAAGAGGGTGGCGAATTTTATACTAATCAATATAATGAGTTGGTAAAAAGGTTTTACTCTAAAGAGTTTAAAATAAAAAGCATTTGAAGTAGTATCAAATGCTTCCCATTGTTAATTAACCTATTTATTTTACGAGAACATGCTATTGAGCAACCTTGCCTGTGCCGCCACCGCTACGGAGCTGGTGAATCATTTTTATTCTAAAGTTTTCTTCTGCGGTATACATTTTTGCTACTTTTTTAATAGGAAAAATTTTAATAAATTTTTGGTAATACTCTTTATTAATCTCCCCTTCGGCCAAACTACCAGAAAGGTAGGCGTCCATGAGTTGCTTTAGTTGTGAATCTTTAACTTTCTCATCTTCACAGAGTAGTTTGTTTATAGAACGAAGTGCATGAAAAGATTTCCGATTAGCATTTTCGCGAGCTTTCCAGTATTCGTTATATAAAGGCCAAAAATCCTCGGCCTCTTTAGGTGTTAGCTCTAACTCTGCAGTAAAAAAAGCTATTTTTGCACTTTGTATTTGCTGATATCTTTGGCCTCTCTGTTGCTGCTTTTGTGCCTCAGTAGAGGGTTGTGCGGTAAGCTGAGCGGCAATTAGGCAGATAAGGGTTAATACTATTATTTTTTTCATAATAAACAATGAATTAGTCTTTTAGATCTAAGTAAGAGAGAGTAACAAGATCTATATTTTCACTTATGTAGTTAAAAAGTTCATCTTGATCTATTTTTGCATCAGGTGTAGTTAATGAGTCTAGAGAGTTATAAAAGAAATCTATAAATGTTGTATTTAAGAAACCTTCTTCTACATAGTAGGAGTTAGAGCTCACTACAGTTGTAAGTTCATTTTCACCTTCTGTAAAGAAACTATCTTGCCCAGGGAATATTTTAAATACTCCGTAAGCAAATAAAAAAATCATGGCAAATGCCGAAACTAGCCCTAATTGTGGCTTAACAACTGTCCAAAAATTAGTTTTTTGTTTTTGTACTGAGATTTTATCTGAGATACTTATTCTTAGATTATCGAAATAGCCAGCAGGAACCTTAAAAGGATTCTCTTGCAAATGCTTTTTATTCAATGGATCTTCTATGTTAAAATTTGTTCTCATACTCCTTTGACTATGTAAAACCCAAAAGGATTAAACAGACTCTTTTAATATTTTTTGTATTTTCTTAAAAGCGTGATGGTACGATGCTTTTAGAGCTCCTACTGAGGTGTCCAAAATCTCTGAAATTTCTTCGTACTTCAACTCATCGTAATAGCGCATATTAAAAACTGCTCTTTGCTTATTGGGCAAACTCATTATAGCTTTACGAAAAATTCGTTGAGTATCGTCACCATCAAACCAGGGGTCGGCCTCAAGTTGGTTTTCTATCTGACCCGAATAATCGCTTAAAGATAGAAAAGATCTTAATTTAGAACGTTTTAAAAACGTTAGAGATTCGTTGGTGGCAATTCTGTAAAGCCATGTATAAAGTCTAGACTCCTCTCTAAATTTTGGGAGAGCACCCCAAGCTTTTATAAATGAGTTTTGTAAAATATCATTCGTATCGTCGTGAGAAACTACCATTTTTCTAATATGCCAGTAGAGTCTCTCACTGTACTTCTCTACGATAAGGTTAAAAGCATAATTCTCTTTCCCCTCTTCTCTGAATAATATTAAGAGATCCTTATCGTCCATTTTAATTTGCTTTAGTTTAACTAAAGAATTTTACGTTTTAGTACTTTTTTTACAGCTTCTATTATACTTGCCGAGTTTAACTTATACTCTTCCATTAATTGTGCTGGAGTGCCGCTTTGTCCAAAGAGATCGTCTACTGCTACTATCTCTACTGGAGTTGGTAGCTCTCTAGAAAGCACACCTGTAATGAGCTCTCCCATCCCTCCTGCAATCAAATGCTCCTCTGCAGTAACTACCGCTTTTGTTTTAGCAGCTGACTCTATGACTGCCTTTTTATCTAAAGGTTTAATGGTGTGGATGTTTATTAACTCTACAGAGATTCCCTCTTTTTCTAGAGAGTAGGTCGCTTCTATTGCTTCCCACACCAGATGCCCTGTAGCAAATATAGTAACATCTTTTCCCTTAGACATTGTTATTGCTTTGCCTATTTCAAAAGGGGCATCTTCTGAGGTAAAATTTGGGACTGAAGGGCGGCCAAAGCGTAG
>JBAYBU010000129.1:0-4902 GCA_041669105.1 Bacteroidales bacterium
AATCTACTGTAGGCAAACTAATGGAAATGGGTATAAAAGGTGGCCGCAACACAAATGCCAAACTTAAAATCGGTATTTGCGGGGAGCATGGAGGAGACCCAGCTTCAGTTGAATTTTGTCACAAAGTTGGCATGAACTATGTATCATGTTCGCCGTTTAGAGTACCTATAGCAAGACTTGCAGCAGCGCAAGCGGCAATTAAAGAGTACAAATAGGCTCAACATCTTAATCTTATTAAAAAAAGAGGCTGTCTAAAAAGTGAGTAGCCTCTTTTTTATTAACTATTCGCCACTCTTGCATGCAAAAAAAAGCTAAAAAATAGATGTTGCCTAGAGTTGAGATTTTTGAGAGCACAAAATTGTCGCGGCGATGATTGAGATGAGAGTGCTGATTATCAACAATATAACTTTTCTAATAGGCCTTTTTTTAGGGTATTAGAAAAGTGAACTACTTGGTTTGCAGATAGTTCCTCGCAATCATCGCCAAACTTAAAAAGAGGGGCCAATAATTTAGTTATTGGACACCCTCTTTTTTTATTAATTTATTACTAACTTAGAAGCGAAATGAAAACTCCTCACAAAATTATCTTAGGAACTCTTATTGTTGTGGCTTCATTTATTATCACTTATCGTGCTATTAATTTAGAGCCAACTAAGGATATTCACCCAAACGAACAGGTGAGGGCTATTGTAGAAAACTCTGGATGTAATTTATGTCATAAAGAAAATCCCAAACTGCCTTATTACTCAAAATGGCCAATTATAGGAGATAAAATAAAGAGAGATGCTGCAAAGGCTGTAAATAAAATAGATATCTATGAAATATGGATACAATTTCAAAGAGGTGAACAGATAGATATAGCTAAATTAGAAAGTATCGAAAAAGTTATTTATGACAGCTCTATGCCTCCATTTTCGTTTACCATCTTAAGGCCAGGATCAGCAGTTAACTCAAAAGAAGGAAAAATACTCTTAGAGTGGATCGCTCGGCGAAAGCCACTATAAAGCTCTAATAAAAGCTAACGAGTCTCCCCATTCGCTCCAACCTATCTCTATATTATTTTTTTTGAGATTCTCTTCTAGCTTAGATTTAGAAATAGCAGCATCATCTTCTATGCCAGGCTTATTCTCATAAATTTGATAGTTTTGTCTAACCTCACTTACTGTCATGTTGGGCATAATAATATTTGCGCCAGAAAGCACTGCCTTTTCTCTTCCCTCGGGATCAATTACTTGCATAGCAGTTGTAGCAGCTATATTGATTTTTGGCATCAAAATTCGTAAAAGTGCAACCATTTTTAATGTTAGCTCCAATCCTTGGTTTTCATCTGACATTTTACCCAACGGTGTCTCGGAGTGCCTAAGGTAAGGCCCCATACCAACCATGTGAATCCCTATCTCTTTCATAAATAACAGATCATCTGCCAAATCTTTAGACGTTTGAAATGGCAATCCAATCATAACCCCTGTGCCTGTTTGATAACCAACATCTTTAAGATTATACAATGCCTTTACCCTCTTTTCCCATGAGTGATGTGAATTCTTTGGATGAATTTTATTATATAAATCGGGGTTAGAACTCTCTATACGTAAAAGATATCTATGAGCACCAGCATCAAACCACTCTTGGTAGATCTCTTTGCTTTGTTCTCCAAGAGAGAGTGTTATGCCTAATTCACCGTTAGACAAATCTTTAATTTTTCTTACAAGCTCAGTTATTTTTGCAGTATAACCAACGCCCGTTCTCTCACCTGCCTGTAATACCAGAGAACCATATTTAGCCTTCCATGCAAACATAGCAGCTTCTAAAACTTGTTCCTGGGAGAGCTCATACCGCTCAACATTGTGGTTTGACTGCCGCAAACCACAATAATAACAATTCTTACTACATATATTAGATAGCTCTATTATGCCACGTAAGAACACTCTACTCCCAATGTTTTTAACCTTAATATTGTATGCTTTTGTTAAAAGATTTTTAACTTTAATTGGATCTTTCTCGTCTAAAAATCTAATCAAATCATCACTTGTAAGAGGTGTTCTGTCTATCATTCTAAATTGCTGTTCATTAACCTTGTTTTGTAAACATCTCTGTTGCCCTCAGATATATTCCCATACACCAAGCAAGAGTCATTCCATAATTTGTTACAGGTATGCCTAAGCTTACAGCCCTCTTGAGGCGTGCAGCAAGTTGCCTGTTAGTTATCATACACCCCCCACACTGAATTACTAACTTATAACGAGAAAGATTTTCTGGTAAGGGATCTAAACCAGCAACAATATCCCATAATATCTTTTTACCTGTCCGTTTAGCAAGTAGGGCAGGAATTTTTACACGCCCAATATCTTCACAAGCACTATGGTGAGAACAAGACTCCAAAATAAGAACTCTATCACCCTCTTCTAGAGTATCAATAGATGGGGTCCCTTTAAGATATTTTTGAAAACTACCTTTGCTCCTTGCTAACAAAACACTAAATCCCGTAAGCGGAATATTTGCAGGAACATCTTTATCTACCACATCAAATACTTGACTATCAGTCACTACTAATTTTACACTCTCGTTAGAAGAGGCAAGATAATTTTTTAAATTAGAGGGCTGCATCACCACAGCAGTAGCATCTCTATCCAACAACTCTCTTATTGCATTCACTTGTGGTAATATAAGCCTCCCCTGAGGTGCCTCGCTATCTATTGGACAAACCAAAACAATTAAATCACCTTTTGACACCAATCCTTCAAATAAGGCCTTTTGGGCATAAGGCGCCTCTATAAGAGATTTTTCCATAAGTAGAATAAGAGTTGTTACCATCTTATTTTGCTCGTCTTGATCTAACAATGAGCATGAGAACTCAACAATATTTGTTTTAAACTTCTCTCCCAACTCCAATGCAACTCCACTATCGAGTGATATGATATCAGATTGATTGTGCACAATAATAAAAGGAACCTCCTCTTGGTTAAAAGAGCTAATTAGGTCTAACTCAAATTTTCCTATCTCATTATTGGTAAAAAGTAAAATTGCTAGATCTATTTGAGAGACAATCTCTTTAGTTTTAGCAACTCGTTGTAATCCTAAATCACCTTGATCGTCTATGCCGGCTGTGTCTATCAAAACAACAGGACCAATACCAGTAATCTCCATCCTTTTTTTTACAGGATCGGTTGTTGTCCCAGGAATATCCGATACAATTGCAACCTTTTGGCCCGAAATTATATTAATCAACGAACTCTTACCAGAATTCTGCCTACCAAAAACTCCAATATGTTTTGCTTTGCTCATAACTACAAGATTTAATAGGTCAATAAAATCCAAAAAAATAAATTATTGCTTCTATAAACAATAATTCTTGTGCAAAAGTAAACAATTTCTCTTTATAAGATTAATTGTTGAACATAGTAATTAAATTTGGTAATAGAAAAACAGCACTTAATTATGAAAAAGAGAACTAAATTAGTTTTAAATTGGGTAGTAGCAATTATTATTATTGTGTTAATTGTTATCGTGGCTAAAAATTTCCAAGGATTTATAGATGGATTTAAATCCATTTAAATAATCGATTGGTTTAATTTCAAGTTCCCTAAAAAGTTTAAGAGTCCACTTCCAATGTTGGTAAAAAAGTTGTACAACCATTGGGACAGCAATCAGAGCAAACACTCCTGCTTTTGTGTACTTAAGCGTTATAATAATAAACAGTAAGGAGAGAACAGCTGTAATAGATTGAGCTATATAATGAGGCACCTCATTACGGCTCAGTAGCACAGATGTAGATATTTGAGTTAAAGCCTCTAACAATGAAGCTGCAAAAAGGAGGAGTATAAGAGCCGATGGCAATAAAAAAGTAGAACTTCCTATAAAATTTAATAGAACATCGCCAGCAAAAAAAACAAACAGTGCTATAGGTATAAAAATAGCTATTGTAATTATTCTGGCTTTTATGTAGATCCTTTTAACTTCTGATAAACCTCTTTTAATCTGCTCTCCAGTTAATTTTGGATAGTAAGTAAAAAACCAAGCGGCAGAAATAGTTATAGTTATATCTGTAATCTGTTTTGTAATTCCATAAGAAGCCATAGTTGCCAATGGCACATAGAGAGCTCCAATAATTGCTAGCATGCGATTTGTGAAGACCCAACTTAAGCTGGCAAGGCCATTCTTATATGCTGTATGAAATAATGTTTTGAGAATAGAAAACCACTCTTTAGACTCTACGGCGACAAGGTTCTTCTTTGTTTCTCTATCATAAAAAGAATTTCTTGCTAAAGTTCTGTTTACAATAGTAGCAACTGTTTGACCTATAACCATAGAGATTATTCCCATCCCATACAAAAGCAAGAGAGAAGAGATTACTACATGTAAAGATTGCGAGAATACAATAATTTGTCTCGATCTCTTGATCATACCCCTTCCCACTAATGCAGCGTCGTAATAGTAGGTGAAAAACTGGTAACAAAGTAAAATTCCATATAAAAACCAAGCTATTTTAGCATTGATAAGGTCACCCGAAAAACCTATGAGGAGCCTATTTATATACCAAACTCCACCTGTAGATAAAATAATTAAAAGCAAAATTGAGACAAAGCCATAAAAACGGCTCATTGCTTTCATAACTCCTTTCAATAGAAAATATGATATTTCTCCTTGCTCGGTTACAGGAATAAAACCTTTTTTTTGAAGAGTAGATGCTCCAGAATAGATATAAGTAACAGCTCGTGAAAACGTTTGAAAAAACCCAAAATCTAAAAGGTAGATCATAGAATTTAGACCTATCATAATAGTCCATAATCCAACCTCTTCTTGGGGAAGCATTCTTAATATGAGAGGAAGTACAATAAGAGCCGATGCCACCCTCATAAAGGTGGCACCATAATTCCAAAAGAGATCTGCTCTTGTTACTTTCAT
>JBAYBU010000130.1:0-4871 GCA_041669105.1 Bacteroidales bacterium
TCTTTCTCTTTCAGTATAGGTTTTTCCCTCTGTGCAGATGCTACAATTCCGAGCCAGTTTATAATTTGTTCTTGTTGTCCTTTAAAGGAGCTAAAACCAAAAAATCGTTTAAGTTCAAGGTGTAAAAACTCCGAATTAATTTGCATATAATAATGAACAATAATCTAAGTAAATTTGTAAAAATAAGCTATCTTTGCCTATCTAAGTTATCTAATAGTTTCCTCATTACAAAATTTTCATGAACAATCCCAAAGATGATATTCTCGCAATTGCAAAAGAGGTTATTGAAAAAGAGGCTCATGCGGTTGCCAATCTTACTCGCTTCATAGATAATTCTTTTATTAAGGTTGTAGAGTTAATTTACAATAGCTCTGGAAGGCTTATTATTACAGGTATTGGTAAAAGTGCTATTATTGCTAACAAAATTGTTGCCACACTTAATTCTACAGGAACACATTCTGTTTTTATGCATGCTGCCGATGCTATTCATGGTGATTTGGGTATTATTATGGCCCAAGATATTGTTATGTGTATCTCCAAAAGTGGCAACACGCCCGAAGTCAAAATGCTTGTTCCATTAATAAAGAGAATGGGAAATCCTTTAATAGCAATGGTTTCTAATCCAATCTCTTTTTTAGCAGAACATTCTAATTATGTAATTAAGACTACAATCGAACATGAAGCTTGCCCGAACAACTTAGCTCCTACTTCAAGCACAACAACCCAGCTTGTTATGGGAGATGCACTTGCAGTTTCCTTGCTAAAAATGAGGGGATTTTCTAGAGAAGATTTTGCAAAACTCCATCCTGGAGGCTCTCTTGGCAAAAAATTGTATATTAGAGTAGGTGATCTTATAAATAAAAGTAACAAGGCATTTGTAGGCAGCCAAGAAAATATTCGTAATACAATATTCAACATATCCGAAAACAGATTAGGAGCTACGGCTGTACTAGATAAGGAACATAACTTACTTGGTATAATTACAGATGGCGATATAAGAAGGATGCTAGAAAAAGGATTAACACTAGACTCTGTTAAAGCATCTGATGTAATGAGTAAAAACCCAAAAACAATAGAGACATCTGAGTTAGCGTATAAGGCTTTCAGAATAATGGAAGATAATAAAATAACCTCTGTAGTTGTTCTGGATAGAGGTGAGTTCAAAGGTCTTGTACATATTCATGATATAATAAGAGAAGGAATAGTATGACAGCATTTAATCCAAACGAACCTGGAATTCCAAATGGCAATTATTTTGCCCTTCCGTACTCTATAGAAAAATCAGATATAATAATAATATCTGCTCCATGGGATGTAACCACATCTTACAGACCTGGTACTCACCAAGGTCCCGATGCAATCAAAGAGGCCTCTTTACAAGTAGATCTTTTTGATTTAAATGTAAAAAATGCTTGGAAGGTTAAAATAGGGACAGATCCCGTAGATCAAACTCTATATCAAAGAAATAAAAAAACTAGAAAACTTGCCGAACAAGTAATAGCACGTTTAGAAGAGGGCAAAGAGCTAGAAGAGAAAGATCAAATTTTAGAGGCAATTAACCAAGCTTCCGAAGAGTTAAACAGAGAGATAAAAGAGAGAGCTCTCAAATATATGAGCCAAGGTAAAACTGTTGTAATACTGGGCGGAGACCACAGTGTCCCTTTAGGTAATATTAGAGCAGTCGGCCAAAAACATAGTGATTTTGGAATTCTCCATATAGATGCTCATGCCGATTTGCGCAAAGCTTATGAAGGGTTTAAATATTCGCATGCATCAATTCTGTATAACGCATTAAATGAGGTACCTCAAATATCTAAATTGACACAATTGGGAGTACGCGATTTTTGCCAAGACGAGGCTAATATTATTAGCGCCGACTCTCGCATTAAATGTTACACCGATACAGAACTTAAAAAAAACAGTTTCGAAGGCAAAAGTTGGGCAAAACAGTGCGAAGAGATAATCGCTACTCTCCCTGCCAAAATCTATATCACTTTTGATATAGATGGTCTAATGCCCTATTTATGTCCTAACACAGGAACACCTGTACCGGGTGGATTAAGCTTTGGTGAAATTGATTATCTTCTTTGGATGCTTGCAAATTCGGGTAAACGTATTGTAGGCTTAGATCTTTGCGAAGTTTCTCCAGGAGATGGAGATGAATGGGACGCAAACGTAGGGGCTAGAATCTTATATAAACTTTGCATCTACACCCACTACAACAATCAAAAAATTAACAATCAAAATTTAAGATAAATTAGAACTTACATGGAAACGGTTTTCCCGAGAAAAAAAGCAATCAGAAGAAAAGGGATCCAAAGCACCTTTAATGCTCTAGTTAGGAGTAGTAGTTTTGGAGGTCTCTTTCTTATGGCTGTAACTGTTTTTACATTAATCGCAGCTAATGTAGATTCACTATCGGGCATACTTGATATCTGGAAACTTAAAGCAAATATAGCAATCGGTAATTTTGTTCTTGAAATGACCCTTTTGCACTGGGTAAACGATGCCTTAATGGCTGTTTTCTTTTTTGTAGTAGGATTGGAGATTAAACGAGAAATGGTTGTTGGAGAGCTCTCATCTTTTAAAAAAGCTGCACTCCCAATTTTTGCAGCAATTGGAGGAATGGTGTTACCTGCTATTATTTTTTACTCCATAAACGCAGGAACCGAAAGCCAACACGGGTGGGGAATTCCAATGGCAACCGATATCGCTTTTTCACTAGGTGTAATATCTCTTTTAGGAAGAGGCGTTCCTGTTTCATTAAAGATTTTTCTCACTGCCCTCGCAATAGTTGATGATATTGGAGCAATTATTGTTTTAGCAATATTTTACCCTAGCCATGCATTAAGTCCTCAGTTTTTGATGTTGGCTTTAGGAGTTGTTGCTTTTCTCTTTATAATTAATCGATTGAACATTCATAATACTGCCGCCTACCTAATACCAGGTGTTTTATTGTGGTACTTCGTTTATCAATCAGGGATACATGCAACCATTGCAGGAGTACTATTAGCAATGTTCATACCATCAAAGTCTCCAATTAATGAGGTAAGATTTTATGTAAGGAGTAAATATTATCTAGAAAAATTCAAAGCAGCCAGTAATGGCCAAGTAAATATACTCGCAAATTCTAAACAACTTGGTATAATACATAGTCTTCACACTCAAATACGCCAAGTAAACCCTCTTATTAATAAATTCGAACATAGGATAAATCCTTACGTAACATATTCTATAATGCCAATTTTTGCATTTGCAAATGCAGGGGTGGCTTTTGACGGACTCCCCTCAATTACATCTCTATCTACTCTCTCTCTGGGAATCTTTTTTGGGCTAGTAGTTGGCAAACCAGTTGGAATATTTATTGCAACATTTCTTGCAGTAAAATTAAAAATAGCTGATTTGCCAGAAGAGATCAAATGGAGCCAAATGTTTGGAGTGGGAATTATTGCGGGAATTGGTTTTACTATGTCAATTTTTATTAATAGCTTAGCATTTTCAAATATAAATCTTATAAATGAAGGCAAAATAGCCATAATGGTAACCTCTGTAATTGCTGGCATTATAGGGCTTATTGTGCTTAAAGCAAGTTTAGGTAAAACACCTAAAAAAGTTAAATACAAAAAAATAAAAGAGTAATTAAAGGAGTAGAATATAATATCTTTATAAAATTAATAACAACAAAAAACAGATGAAAACAGCACTAAAATCAATTTCAATAATTGCAATAGCATTATTTGTAATTACATCTTGCATGGGAGAAAAAGCTGAAACTCTTCCTGGCATTACAAAAGGATTAAAAGACTCCGTTAGCTATGCAGTTGGAGCCTCTTTGGGTTCTATGGTAAAACAAGCAGACTTTGGCGATCTTAACATGAACGAGGTTTACAAAGCCGTAGAAGATGTTCTTGCCGACAAAACTCTAAAAATAGAGATGGAGTCCGCTAATGAGATTATTACAAAGTATCTTACAATAAGACAGGAGGCTTTGAGTATTCAAAATAGCGAGGCAGCTAAAAAATTCTTACAAGAAAACAAAGAGAAAGAGGGAGTTATTGAACTAGAAAGCGGTCTTCAATATAAAATTCTTAAAGAGGGTAATGGCAACTCACCTAGCCCTCAAGATACAATAGAAGTACACTACACAGGCACTCTTATAGATGGAACTAAGTTTGACTCTTCTCACGACAGAGACGAAACTGCTACTATTCCTCTTAATAACTTTATTCCAGGCTGGATAGAAGGTATGCAAAAAGTTAGTGAAGGTGGTAAAATACAACTATTTATCCCTTCTGATCTTGCATATGGTAACCAAGCTATGGGACTAATTAAACCCGGCTCTACTCTTATTTTTGAAGTAGAACTTATTAGATTGAAAAAAGGTCCTATACTGGAAGAAGAAATAGCAGAATAAAAAATAGAAATTTAAAAAAATTGATAGGAAATGGCACTGGAACTAATTGGATCTCTCACAAAAAAGCTACCCGTGCAGTCGGGTACCAGCGCTCGTGGCGAGTGGCAAAAACAAGAGTTTGTAATAAAAACTCAGGATAATTTCCCTAAAGACGTATGTTTCAATGTTTGGGGAGCAGATAAAGTGGCCGACTTAGTCAACTATTCAGAAGGCGAACTTTTAAAAGTATCTTTTAACGTAGAATCTAGGGAATACAATCAAAAATGGTATACCGATCTTCGTGCTTGGCGTATAGAAAGAGCAAGTATAGAAGGCGATGCACCAAATTCGCCGGTATCTACACAATCATTTCCCCAACCAATTACACAGGGGACTCCTCCACCTCAAACGTCGCAACAGTTACCAGGAGATCTCCCAGAAGACGCTGGAGAAGATGATTTACCTTTTTAATTAATAA
>JBAYBU010000131.1:0-4867 GCA_041669105.1 Bacteroidales bacterium
CTAGAGCTCGACCAAGAAGAACAAATTGAACTCCAGGAAGAGCAAATTGAAATCGTCAAGAAAATTGATGAAAGATTAGAGTCGTTCATAGAAGAAGATGATGCTCCCTTAGAAGGATTTGCCAAGGCAAGATTAAGCAATGCTTCTATTCCAGCAGATAAATTTGACTGGGACTCATTTGAAACCGACTATGTTTACGAATCAGAAAAAAAAGTAATCGAAGAGCTTTATAGCCAAACTCTCTCTACTGTTATTGAGAATGAGGTTGTAGATGGTACTGTAACTGGCCTTAACAAAAGAGAGGTAATTATAAATATTGGTTATAAAAGTGAAGGGGTAATAACTATTAATGAGTTTCGTTATAATCCAGAACTTGCTGTTGGAGACGTAGTAGAAGTTTATGTAGAAAATGCCGAAGATAAAAGAGGTCAACTCATTCTTTCGCATAAGAAGGCAAGGTCACTTCGCTCTTGGGATAGAGTAAACGAAGCCTTTGATAAAGACGAGATAGTTAAAGGTTACATCAAGTGCAGGACCAAAGGTGGTATGATTGTAGATGTGTTTGGTATTGAGGCATTTCTACCTGGTTCTCAGATAGATGTTAAACCTATTCGTGACTACGATGTGTTTGTAAATAAAACAATGGAATTTAAAGTCGTTAAGATTAATCAAGAGTTCCGAAACGTTGTAGTGTCGCACAAAGCACTTATAGAAGCAGAGTTAGAAGCACAGAAAGCAGAGATTATTAGTAAATTAGAAAAAGGTCAAGTATTAGAAGGTATTGTTAAGAATATTACCTCTTATGGTGTGTTTGTAGATCTTGGTGGTGTAGATGGCTTGGTTCATATTACAGACCTTTCGTGGGGTAGAATTAATCATCCGGAAGAGGTTGTAGAGTTAGATCAAAAAATAAATGTAGTTATTTTAGACTTTGATGAGAGTAAAAAGCGTATTGCTTTAGGTTTAAAACAACTAAGCGCACATCCTTGGGACTCATTGGACGCAAATCTTCAAGTAGGCGATCAAGTAAAAGGCAAAGTAGTTGTTATGGCAGATTACGGTGCTTTTATAGAGATTCAGCCTGGTGTTGAGGGCCTTATTCACGTATCCGAGATGTCTTGGTCTTTACATCTTCGCAGTGCACAGGACTTCCTTAAAGTAGGTGACGAGGTAGATGCAGTTATACTTACTTTAGATAAAGAAGAGAGAAAGATGTCTCTTGGTATCAAACAGCTTAAGAGTGATCCTTGGACAGATATTAATGAGAAATATCCAGTAGGGACAAAATGCATAGCAACAGTTAGAAACTTTACCAATTTTGGAGTTTTTGTAGAGCTAGAAGAGGGTGTAGATGGGCTTGTCCATATAAGTGATCTCTCTTGGACAAAAAAAATCAAACATCCATCGGAATTTACTGCGGTAGGAGATCAAATTGAAGTTGTTGTGTTGGAGGTTGATCAAGAAAATCGCCGTCTAAGCCTCGGTCATAAACAGTTAGAGGAAAATCCATGGGATGTATTCGAAACTGTTTTTGCAAGCAATACTTTACATGAAGGGACTATCACGAATTTCGTAGATAAAGGAGCAACAGTTTCTCTTCCTTATGGTTTAGAGGGCTATGTTAGTCAAAGGAATCTTGTTAAAGAAGATGGAACTCCAGCTAAAGTAGATGAGAAGTTAGAGTTTAAAGTTATTGAGTTTAATAAGATTACTAAGAGGATTGTTTTATCTCATACTAGAGTTTTTGAGGAGCCTAAAAAAGAGGAGTCTAGAGAAAGAGCTGGATACCAGGGAGATTCTACACAAAAGGCTGTGAAGAAACTCAAGGCAAACCTAGAAAAAACTACTCTTGGAGATATTAGTGAGTTGGCTGCTTTAAAAAGCGAAATGGAAAGCAATGAATCGGAGAAAGAGTCTTAAATGAAGTTTTCGTTCACATCTTTGGGTTGTGCTTCGGCTCTGCCCACAGTGAATAGATTTCCAAGCGCTCATGTTCTGAATGTACATGGGCGTTTGTTTTTAATCGACTGTGGAGAAGGGTGTCAAATTCAACTTAGAAAGTACGGTTTTTCTTTTTTGAAAATCCGTGAAATTTTTATTTCTCATCTTCATGGCGATCATATTTTTGGTCTTTGTGGCTTACTCTCTACAATGTCTATGATTGGAAGAACAGCCGATCTTTTTATATATGCTCCTCACTCTTTTGCAGAGCTGCTTAGCTTTTTTCTGAAATTCTTTGGGAGTCATTTTCAATATAAAATAGTTCATATAGTTGTCTCTGGAGATGAGCCAAAAGTTATTTTAGAGACAAAGAGCAGTCAAGTATTTTCATTTCCACTTAACCACAGAATTGATTGTTATGGCTATCTGTTTCGTGAAAAAGAGCCAGCAAAAAATGTTCATAAACATCTAATAGATCCACATAAGCTAACTCTTTTTGAAATTGCTCGGTTTAAGGCAGGTCAAGATGTTGTAAGAGAAAATGGAGAGATACTTTTGAATCAAGATTTTTCTTATAAACCATATATTCCTAGGTCTTTTGCATACTGCAGCGATACAGCTCCATTCGACTCTTTAACTAGCTATGTGAAAAATGTAGATTTGCTCTATCATGAGGCAACATTTGGTTCTGATTTGCAAAAAGTAGCAAGTGAAACAGGGCACTCTACTGCTGCACAGGCAGCTAACTGTGCTTTAGAGGCATCGGCAAAAAAACTCTTAATAGGGCATTTTTCTTCTAGGTACAAAGATGTAACACTTTTGCTGAATGAGGCACGTGCTGTTTTCCCAGAGACTTATGTAGCCAAAGAAGGCACGGAGTTTGAGATACCATTAGTTAAACTAAAAAACAGTTAATAATTCACTTAAAATAATATGATGAATAGATTGCTTACGTTAGTTGTTTTAATTTTAATAACTATTCCCACAATCTCCTATGCGCAAGGGAACGTGAAAGGAGAAGATCTTAATAGATATATTACTAAGTATGGGCAAGTGCTCTTCTATCTTAATAATTACTATTTAGATACTCTTAATAATGAAAGTATTACAGATGAGGCTATAAAATCATTAATCTCTTCTTTAGACCCACACTCATCTTATATTTCGGCTAAAGATGTAAAAGCAATGAATGAACCTTTAGAGGGTAATTTTGAGGGGGTAGGCATTGAGTTTGCAATTATTAGAGACACTCTTACTGTTGCTTCTCCAATTTTGGGAGGCCCTTCGGAGAGTGTTGGGATTAGGGCAGGAGATAAAATAATAGAAATAGATGGCGACAAAGTAGCATCTATAGGACTCACTAACGATATGGTGTTTAAATATCTTAGAGGTTCAAAAGGGACAAAGGTTACTCTCAATATTAGTAGGAGGGGAGTTGCAGAGCCTTTACTATTTGATGTTATTAGAGATAAGATCCCTATTAATAGTGTAGATGCTGCATATGAGGCAGCCCCTGGTGTTGTTTATGTAAAACTAAGTAGGTTTGCTGCAAACTCGGCTCAAGAGATTCTTACCTCTATCTTGGAGTTGGATATGGGTCATATAAAAGGCTTTATTCTTGATTTAAGAGGCAATTCGGGTGGTTTTTTAGGAACTGCTATGGAAATTTCAAATTTCTTTTTGGAAAGAGGACAAACAATTGTTTATACAGAGGGGATGAAAGTTTCTAAAATGAGTGAGAGCGCAAAGGGGACAGGGTTTTATAAAAAAGGTTCTCTTGCTGTTTTGGTAGATGAAAATTCGGCCTCGGCAAGTGAGATTGTTGCAGGTGCAGTTCAAGATTGGGATAGAGGCACTGTGATTGGTAGGAAAACTTTTGGCAAGGGGTTGGTTCAACAGATGCTTCCGCTAAACGATGGGGCTCAGTTAAGGCTCACTGTGGCGCGCTATCATACGCCTAGTGGTAGAGTAATTCAAAGTCCGTATGAGGCTGGCTCTTCACGAAATTATTATAAGGCAATTATAGAGAGATATGAGAGAGGAGAGTCTTTTAGTAGAGACAGTATTCATTTTCCTGATTCTCTTAAATATAAAACACTTATTAAAGGAAGAACAGTTTATGGTGGCGGAGGTATTATGCCCGATCTCTTTATTCCAGCAGATACTACTTTTCATTCAAATTATTATGCTGAGTTGATAAGAAAAGGTGTTATTTTAGACTTTATGAATGATTTTTCGGATAAAAATAGAGTGTCAATAAAAGTTAAATATCCTAAGTTCAAAACTTTTAACGACAATTTTATTGTAGATAAATCTATGACCGATGCTCTTTTAGAATTTGCCGATATAAAAGGAGTAAAACCTAATATAGAAGAGTACGAAAAATCTTCTACAGAGATTAAAACATATATGAAAGCTTTAGTAGCAAGATCTCTTTTTGGAACTACTGCCTACTTTAGAGTTGTAAACGGAGCAAATGATAAGATTTTTGAAAGGGCGCTGGAGGTAGTCTCCTCAAATATACTTTAGCTAATGATTTTACTTTAGTCTAGAGATTGCAGCTTGATATGCTCTTGCGTTACGGTTGTGCTCTGCTAATGTCTTAGAGAAATTATGGGAGCCGTCCAGAGTTGAGTTGGCGCAAAAATAGAGGTAGTCGTGTTGAGAGTAATTTAAAACAGCATCAATTATAGGTTGAGAAGGCAGAGTAATAGGGCCGGGTGGGAGTCCCACTATTTTATATGTGTTGTATGGTGAGTCTATTGTAAGGTGTTTATATAAAATTCTTTTAATAGAAATTTCACTATAATCTAGTGGTAAATAATGATCACTATTATCAAATACTAAGGTAACAGAAGCAACATTTAATGGATTTCTACTCTTACTACCAGAAAATATTACATCACTCATAGAACCATCACCACGA
>JBAYBU010000132.1:0-4815 GCA_041669105.1 Bacteroidales bacterium
CTGCACGAAAATATTGTTCGGCAACAAAAGTTTGACCTAATGCTTCTTCTTTTAATGGTTTGCGGTATAAATGCTGATATGCAAACCCAATGGTAGCAATTACTAAAATTGCAATTACGGAGTAGATAAGTGTGTTTTTATGCTTTTCTATGAACTGTTCGGCAACACCTAAAACGTTCTCTACACTCTCTTCCGGATTTTGATGTTTAATTTTCTTTGACATATATTACGATAATTATTAGCAGGATGCAAAATTACAATATTTTATCTAATCTCAAATTTTAAATGGATAAAAGTCGTAACTTTGCCTATCAGTCTATCAACTTGTTTACAAATGTATTTAAAAAAAATAACTATTTCTGGCTTTAAAAATATTTCTGGGAGAGATGTTCACTTTTCTCCTAAATTAAACTGCATAACGGGGATGAATGGGGCGGGTAAAACTAACCTTTTGGATGCTATTTACTACCTCTCTATGACTAAAAGTTATTTTTCCAATTTGGATATGCATACCATAGCGTACGATGTTGATTTATGCCGAGTTTCTGGAGAGTATGTCAGAGAAGACAATACCACCGATCTTATCTCTTTTTCATTAGAGAGGGCAGCTGCCAAACAATTTAGACGTAACTCTAAAAACTACTCTAGACTCTCCGATCATATTGGAGTTATTCCTATTGTCATGGTCTCTCCTTATGATAATTGCCTTATTAATGAATCGGGAGAAGAGAGGAGAAAATTTATTAACTCTATATTGTCTCAGCTAGATAATGAGTATCTTAGAAGAGTTCAAAATTACAATCAGCTTTTGGCTCAAAGGAATAAGTTATTAAAATTAGATAATTTTAGTTTAGAGCTTTTAGAGACTTTTTCTGAGAGACTCTCTTGGAATGCTAGTTATATTTTTGAAAAAAGAGAAGAGTTTGTCAATAGACTATTCCCCATTGTCAATAGATACTATAAAACTTTGTCTGGAGGCAAAGAAGAGATTGCAATAGAGTACAAGTCCGATCTTAAAAAAGGGAATTTAGAGGAGTTGCTAAAAAAGAACAGTGATAGGGATCGTTTACTTAAATATACTTCGGTAGGTATTCAAAGAGACGATCTCCTCTTTAGTATGAACGGACATCTATTTCGTATTTGTGGTTCTCAAGGGCAACAGAAATCTTTTTTAATCTCTTTAAAACTTGCTCAGTTTGAGATTATGAGGGATATGCATAAACGAATTCCTCTTTTACTTTTAGATGATCTGTTTGATAAGCTAGATATGAATAGGGTAGAGTCTTTGTTAAATATGGTCTCATCTAATTTTTTCGGACAAATTTTCATTACAGACAGTAATAAAGTTAGAGTGCAGGAGATATTATCTAAAATTAACGGTAGCTCTGCTTCATTTGAGGTAAAATCGGGTACTATTAAATAAAATTATGAGACGGCAAAAGGCAGAGTTGATTGGCGATATTTTCAAAGAATACCTTAAAGATTCGGGGTTAGATCAAGGGGTGTTAAGGATGAGGGTATTTGAGGCATGGGACAGTGTAGTTGGGAAGAAATTAATGGAGTACACTCTAGATAAGTATTTTAAAGATGGACGTCTTATATGCCGTCTCTCTTCTTCTATAGCTAGAAACCAAATTTTTATGAACAGGATTATAGTTATTGAGAGAATGAATGAAAAACTTGGTGCCCAGGTTGTAAAGCAGCTTATACTAAAGTAAAAGTTAGATTAGATGAAATGTTTGAAAGCAATTATAGATTCTGATATCCCTTTTATTAAAGGAGTTCTTGAGCCCTACTGTTCTGTGAGTTATATAAAAGGGAGTGAGATTAATTCTAAAGTAATAGCAGGTGCCCATGCTTTAATAGTCCGTACTAGAACTAAATGTGATAAAAAACTTTTACAGGGGAGCTTAGTAAAAGCTATTTTTTCTGCTACAATAGGAAGTGATCATATTGACTTAGATTATTGTGATAAAGAGGGTATTGTAGTATTTAATGCTGCGGGTTGCAATGCCAATGGGGTTGTTCAATATATATTAACTGCTCTTTTCGCACTTATGTTTAAGAAAAACCTAGATCTTAGAGAAAAGAGCATTGGCATAATTGGAGCTGGAAACGTAGGGGAGAGGTTGGCACAGCTTATGGAAAAATTTGGGTTTTTTGTTCTTAGATGCGATCCACCAAAAAGTTTAATTAATAATAATATTTCTTATTACGATTTAAACTATGTTCTAGAAAATTCTCAGATTGTATCACTTAATGTTCCTCTTAATAGAGAGACCAAAAATATCTGTTCTTATAGTTTTATTGAGAAGATGAAAAAGGGGGCAATTTTGGTTAATACCTCTAGAGGAGATGTGTTAGACCAGAGTGCAGTAATAGAGTGTTCTAGCAAGTTGGGTGGTTTAATAATTGATGTT
The DNA here is from genome assembly GCA_041669105.1 of Bacteroidales bacterium. GTDB lineage: Bacteria > Bacteroidota > Bacteroidia > Bacteroidales > UBA932 > Bact-08. Next base: position 2,421 of record JBAYBU010000132.1, read on the forward strand.
TGGAAAGATGAGCCAAGTATTAGCGAGAAGTTTGTTGCAATTACCGATATAGCTACCCCACATATTGCTGGGTACTCTCTCGAAGGAAAGGCTAATGCAACAGTTATGACTATTTTGAGTTTTGCATCTTTTTTTGAGATTGATAAACTTAAAAATTTTAAAATTGAGCTCCCCCCTTTTGAGGAGAAACCTATAGTAGATATTGGTGAGAATACTCCAATGGCTGCTGCTGCTAGAATATTATTGGAGATTTTTCCACTTTGGGAAGAAGATTTAAAGCTTCGCACCAACTTAGTCGATTTCGAAAGAATAAGGAGTGAGTATATTTACAGAAGAGAGTTATCTCAAAATGTTATTTGTGAGTTAGAAAGGCTCATCTCTAGTGATAATTAAATAAAATAGAATTTTTATGTTTAGTAAAGACGAAATTAAACAAATTGAAGAGAGAGGCTCTTCTATAGAGAAAGTTCAATCTCAACTTTTACAGTTTGAGAGTGGCTTTGGTATGTTAGAAGTTGTGGCTCCTGCAACAACTAAAAGGGGAATAAAGCTTTTTTCAAAAAATGAGCAGGCTGAATACGTAAATCGCTACTCTAAATTTAAAGGAGAGGTTTGCAAGTTTGTTCCTGCATCGGGTGCCGCCACAAGAATGTTCAAAGATCTTTATGATGGGATTAATAATACCGAGTCAAACGGTAGGTTAAAAGAAAATTCCACTGCAAAAAAATTCCTTAAAGAGCTTCATAAATACCCTTTTTATAAAGAGTTAGAGCAACAGGTAGACTTTGATCGAGTTTCTGACAAAGAGATTCTAGAAGCGTTATTACTTGAAGATGGGATGGCATACGGTAATTTGCCAAAAGGGCTCATTAAATTTCATAAATACCAAGAGAGAGCTAAAACTGCCTTCGAAGAGCAAATTTACGAAGCTTCTAAGTATGCTGTTAATTCAGATGGTGTTGCAAAACTAGTAATCTCTGTATCCCAAGAACATCTCCCCCTGTTTAAAAGAACTTTTGAAGAGAATCTCCATTATTACGAAAAGGAGTATAAATGTAGCTTTGATATATCGTTTACAGTACAAAAACCCTCTACAGATACAATTGCTGTAGATTTAAAGAACAATCCAATAAAGGATAGTAGAGGTAAATTTGTCTTTAGACCAGGTGGCCACGGAGCTCTTATAGAGAATTTAAATGATATTGCATTTGATTTAGTTATTGTAAAAAATATAGACAATGTTGCCAAAGAGGAACTTACTATTGATACCGTCTGGTGGAAAAAAGTTTTATTAGGATATTTATTAGATATTCAGGAGAAGATATTTGCATATTTGCATGCCTTAAACGGCGAGAAAAGCGAGGAGCTCATTTTGGAGGTTAAACATTTTATTAAAACTACATTATGTATTGATCTTCCCGAGGTTCCCGAACAAATTGAGAAGGAGTTCTTAAGCTCACGTTTAAACAGACCTTTAAGAGTTTGTGGTATGGTTAAAAATCTAGGCGAACCTGGTGGAGGCCCTTTTCTTGTAAGAGATGACGATGGTGCGGTAACTTTACAGATACTAGAGAGTGCTCAAATTGACACAGAAAACAGTGTAGTAAAAGAGATTGTAGAAAAAGCAACTCATTTTAATCCTGTAGATTTAGTTTGTGCACTTAAAGATTATAAGGGGCATAAGTTTGATTTGTCTAGATATGTAGATCCCGAGAGTGGTTTTATCTCTATTAAAAGTATAGAAGGAGTTTCTGTTAAGGCGTTGGAACTCCCAGGCTTATGGAATGGAGCTATGAGCCGTTGGAATACTATTTTTGTAGAAGTTCCTATTACAACATTTACACCTGTAAAAACAGTGTTTGACCTACTCAGGCCAGAGCACACGGCTTTTGCTCATTAAAGCTTCTCACCTAATGCAACACCAAACTGTCGTGGCGATGATTGAGCCGGGGACGTTGATTATTAATTTTATAGCTCTTCTAATAGGTTTTTTTTTAGGGTATTTAAAAAGTGAACTATCTTATTATGAGATGGGTATACTTAATCATCGCTTTACGACCGCCACAGCGCGAAGAGAAGGTGCCTCCAGCAGGTTAAGGTTTACTCTCCTAATAGGAGCCCTGCTCCACGAGTACCGTTTTTAAATAGTAGTGAGTGGTTTTTCATCTCACGCTTTTTCCAGTCTCCTTTGTTGTAGGCATAACTTAAAATAATAGGTACTACGGTAGTAGCCTCGGCATATACCATCTGCTCGTGGGTGGTATCTACTTTGCCCCATGAGTTGGCCTCTTTAAGCGTAGAAGATGAGCAAGCTCCGTCGCGAACGTCGGCAACGGTAATTTGAACGGCATATTTGTGCATTGCTACGTCAAAACCAAGACACTCTGCACATACA
>JBAYBU010000133.1:0-4808 GCA_041669105.1 Bacteroidales bacterium
CTATTTAGTTTTTATAAATCGGGGAGAGAATATAGACTTTACATAGAGTTAGACAGTAAGTTTTTAAGAGAATCTATCGGTTACCCCGATCTTGTTATGGATCACAAAAAAGTGGAGGGCTTTTATATCCCCTCGGGCTACTCTTATGGAAAATATCTTAACAGTAGACTCGTCTCGTATGGAGGCTCTTTTAACTATCCAATCTACAATGAAAAGGAGTTTGATCTTGGCTATCAAATGGAAAGGAACGAAGGTTATATTCACTTTATAAATAAATTTTCTGACGAAAATTTATTAATTATGTCTAGGCCAGAGAGGTCAGTTTTTCCTTATATGGTCTCTTTCTCTTATTTGATGCTCTTTTACTCTCTATTTATCCTTGGGTTTTTACAGATAAGAAATCTAAATTTTTATTATAATGTTCCTAAAAATTCCTTTAGATGGAAAATAATGGTTCTTATAATAGGAGCTTTGGTATTTGCTTTGTTAGCCTTGGGAGCAGGTAGTATTTGGTTTTCTATAAGGTATTTCAAACAGAATACTAGAGTTCAAATGGAAGAGAAAATGAACTCTGTACAGAGTACACTTTCTTATAGAAGTAAGTTTGCTCAAAGATATAACGACCCTCAATTCAATAACTTGGAGCTGTTAGAAGCTATGAATCGTCTCTCTAATACTGCTCAAATAGATATAAATGTTTATAGGGCCGATGGGCTTTTACTAAGAACTACTAAAACAGAAATATTCGATCGTTTTCTTTTAGGGTCTAGAATTAACCCTTTGGCATTTAATGAAATTGTGCATAACAATAAAAAGCAATTTATTAATAAAGAGAGATTGGGGCAGCTTACCTACTACTCTTTGTATGCTCCGCTTTTTAACGTAGAGGGCAAGCTTATTGCTATTGTAAATATACCGTACTTTTCTAGGCAGAGTGATTTTAAAAAAGACGCATCGTCTATAATTGCAGCTATTATAAATATCTACTTACTCTTATTGATAGGAGCTATCTTTGTTGGTATAACTCTATCTAATTCAATCTCACGTCCTTTGATTGAGATTAGCCATAAGATGCAGTTACTAGATATTTCTGAGAAACCCGAATATATAAACTATACTAATAAAGATGAGCTTGGAATTTTGGTGGCAGCCTATAATAAAATGGTAGATGATGTAAATGAAAGCACCATTAGATTGGCACAAGGAGAGAGGGAACAAGCATGGAGAGAGATGGCTAGGCAGATTGCCCACGAAATAAAAAACCCTCTAACTCCTATGAGGTTGAGCATTCAACATATGGTAAGATTAAAAGACCGAGGTGTTGCAGATTGGCCAAAGAAATTTGATGCTTTAGCTAATTCATTGATAGAGCAGATAGATATACTATCTGATGCAGCTGGCGAGTTTTCTAGCTTTTCAAGATTTTATTCAGAAGATTTAAGTCATTTTGACCTTATTTCGCTTATTAGAGAGCAAATTATACTTTTTAACACAAGAGATAATATTTCAATTTCTTTTGTTTGCAACACCAAAGATGCTTTTATATTTGCAAGAAAGACCCAGCTTACAAGAGTTTTTGTAAATTTATTCTCTAATGCCGTTCAAGCGGTAGAGTCACAAGAGAAAGGAGAAATTAGAATAACTTTAGATAAGGGGCACAAAAACTATACTGTTACGGTAGAAGATAGTGGTACAGGAGTTCCAGATAGTCTTACTCATCGTCTATTCAAACCAAACTTTACTACAAAGTCTGGAGGTACAGGTTTGGGGCTTGCTATATGCCGGAGTATCATGGAGCAGAGCCAAGGGACTATTCACTACCAAACCTCAGAAAAGTTGGGAGGAGCATCTTTTATAGTTAACATCCCAATCAAAATCTCTGTGGCTTAATAACTTTCAATTATATCAATTAATCTACTCTCTATAGATTTACGAAATTTATTTAGATCTCCTCTATGGTTATTTATGATAACTGAAAATATTAATTTTTTCCCTTTTTTGGTTGTTAAATAGCCACTAAGAGAAAGAGTTCCACCTCCTAAAGTACCTGTTTTTGCGAAGATATTCTGTTCGTAATTTTTATATAAGCCAGATAATGTTCCCTCACCACCATGCGGGAAAATCTCTGAAAGGCGCTTTCTGCCAAATTCATTTTGCATGGCTATTAAAAGTGCTACAAATTCGTTAGGTGTAAAAAGATTAAATTTGCTAAGCCCACTTCCATCTACCCATCTGCCTGTTTTTATAGCATTCTTGAAGTCGTTATCAATTAATGATTTTTTGACTTCAATCTCATTAAACTCTCCAAGGATTTTTTTACTTACCATTAGTAGTAGTTGCTCGGCAATAAAATTATCGCTCTTTTTAATCATGACTGCTACTACAGAGTCTTTTTGTTCTGTATAAAAAGTTTTAAAAGGTAGGTTAGGATTATTATGACTTAAAGCTACGGATTGATTAAAGCCTGCTTTATGTAAGGTGTCTCTTAATAATTTAAATAGCAAGCTGTCATTTTCTTGTGTGTAAAAAGGCCTTTCTAATCTGTCAATATTAGATGATTGAGCATAAAAATTATTACTAAATTCATCCCTTCTTAAACTTATTTTTTGCTCTTTATCAGTTTCGTTTATAAAGCAAAAATAAGAGGGAATAATTATTCCCTCTCCATTTTTTCTAACTACTCTTACCATATTTCCATAAATTGGCATCTCACTTCTCTCAGGAGAATAGGTGTTTAGCCAAGTATTCCATGACCATGCTGTGGCAAAGCGACTCACAGGGATGCCTTCTTCTAGAAGTAGTACAATAGGTTTAGAGCTAGATTTAAGGTAATTAAAAAAAAGTTGTGACTCAAAGCTTGGGTGTAAAAAGGTTGGATCGCCCATAGGAGAAATATATAGAGAGTCTTTACCTTCAAAGTACTTCCAGCCCGGAAGGCTATCTCCAAAGTGTTTTAAGGCTGCATAGGCTGTTAAAATTTTTGTGTTACTTGCAGGAGTGAAATGTATATCAGCATTATTTTGGACTATATACTCTCTAGACTCTTCGTCGTAAATAGAAATTCCAACCATTGCACTCTGCATCTCATCTACAATAGGAAATAGTGAGCTTTTTGCTTTTCTAATTAAGAATTCAACTTGTGCACTCTTAATTTTTTCTAGATTTCGCTGCAACATCCAGTGGTGAGTCTCATCTGGAATTACTAACACTTCTACCTCAACCCCTCTTTCTATTAGCCTATTATATATATCTATACTTTGGTCAAAAGGTACGTTTTGATCGTCATCACCATGAATTAATAGAACTGGAGAAGTCCAACTATCTACATATTTAGCTGGCGAAGAGTCCCAAGCAATTTTAGATGCTAATTCGTAATCTGGTGGGTAAAAAGCAAGGTTACTTCTTTTTTCGCGACTATGCCTGCCGTGAACATCTACTCCAAATTTAAATAGATCTGAATTTTTCCCTAATCCCATAGCAGTTAAAGTACCACCATAAGAACCACCAAAAATTCCTATGTTTTGGGAATCTACATAATCACATTTTTGTAGCCATTTTCCAGCAGTCAAAATATCAATATATTCCTTTGAACCTAGAGGGCCAGCGTTAGATGGATTTTGGAAATCAAATCCATACCCTGTCCCTCTTCTATAGTTTACAGACAGCACTACAAATCCTTGGTTTGCTAGGTATTGGTTGGTTATATAATCATAATTGTAATAATCTATGTTATGCCATCCTAGGTACATTTGTCTGCGTGGCCCGCCATGAATATAGAGTAGGGCTGGTTTATTCTTTCTACCATCATCAACATTAAATAGCTGCCCATTTATTACCACTCCATCTGGAGATGTAAAAGTTACCTGTTTTGGTACTACAAAATCTTTATATAGATTTGAGTCTACTAGTTTTGTTGCCAGGCGTGTTACCTTTCCTGTTTGTAGGTTTTTAATTTCAGGTAAAAAAGGATCTCTAACCCCACCTTTTAAATAGACAATATTATTGTTATCTAGAAACAGAGGAGAGACTTCTATACAGTCTCCTTCAGTAATCATTTCAAACTTATTTTTTTCTAAGTCAACCATCCCAAGATGTTTACGATCTCTATCTTCCTCCTCTTTCCCTGTATTAGCAGAAAAAAGGACCTTGTTGCCTAGCTTATTATAGCTTAATTGACTGATTTCGAAGTCTCCCTTTGTTTCTTGAATTACCTCCCTAGTGTGAATGTTTAATTTATATAAATGTGGCCAGCCATCTTTGTAAGAGATAAAGACAATATAGTCTTGAAGTGGCCAGTTTAAATTAGTGGAACCTGCGATGCTTGGTAAAGACCCACGTGGTGTATTTGGTGATGTGTAAAGTGAGCTAACGCTATCTTTCTCAAAATCATATTTCATTATATTCCAAACAACAGTTTTTTTTGCTGTTAGAGAATCTAGTGCTCCACCAGTAGCATTTCTCCTTATAAAAGCAATTGAACTACCATCGGGTGACCAACTTGGAGTATTATCAATATGAAGAGAGGGTGCAATCCACTCAATATGGTTCTTTCCTTCTTCATAAATACCAATAAAACTATGGGTGTTTCTCCTTGAGACAAAAGCTAATTTCTTCCCATCGGGTGACCAACTTGGAGTTCTATTGGCTCCCTTAGCGTCAAAGAGTTGTCTTCTATTTTTTGGATCATCTAAAGAGGTAACCCATATTTGATTTGATTTTATATAGATAATTTTATTTTCTAATGGATGTATAACTGGATAGTCTCCATTATCTAGTTTAACAATATTTTTAGTTTTTATCTCAACCGA
>JBAYBU010000134.1:0-4795 GCA_041669105.1 Bacteroidales bacterium
ATTATGTAAATGAAAAAAGGAATTTTACTTATATTAATAATAGTGATTGGCTGCAACAGGCCTCTCTATCGTGTTATAAAGAACAATCCTGCTCCAGGGTTAGATTACAGCTATAACGCTCAGGATTATAACATATCATACAATAAAGAGCCAGCAAATATTAACAGTAACTCTTTCACATTTACAAACCAAGAGGGAAAAGAAGTTATTTTTAATGAAGCAATAGTAGATCAAGAGAGTGGCCAACTTGTAGGATTAAGGCACCTTAACGAGGTTACAATAAGTGCAAAAGCACACAATATTGCAGAAAGAGATGGCATAATAACATTGAACTTCATAATAACACTCCCCTCTATATTACAAAACAGCAACTGGCAAACAGAGATGACTCCAGTTATGCGCCGAGGTGCAGATACTGCACACTTTAAAAAAATAGTGCTTAGTGGCAAGGAATTTAAAAAGAACCAAGAGCGAGGGTACCAAAAATTTGAAAATTATCTTAAATCAATTATTCCAGATGATGCAGATTTTTTAGAAGTCTACGCCAATCTACCAAATCTTGCTGTTTTCTTAGAACGGAACTTGCCACACTCGCTTGCTGTATATGGGACTCTAAATGATTCACTAAAAACAAAATTTGGAGTGACAGAGCAACGTATTGTAAAGCAATATCTTAAAAAATGGTTAATTGCTAAAAATAGTCGTAGAAAAAGGGAGAAAAATAAAAAATTCAACAAATACATAAAAACTCCATATATAACTGGAGCCCGCCTAGATTCCATTATTTACAATAGAGATGGCAACTTTGAATACCATTATGCACAAGATGTTTTTACAAATGAAAACTCTTCCCGTATAAATTTATGGATATCAAGTTCAATTAGAGACATAAATGGTACCGAAGTAAAATTAAGAACCTCAGACACAATTGTTTATAATGTCTCCTCTATGAGTGAACTTGTACAAGAAATTATTCGTTATAAAAAAAAGATTACAGAAAGAAGAGTCCAACTGAATTTTGATGCAAATATATCGTTTCCTGCAGGAAAATGGGATATAGAACATAAGTTCAAAAACAACAAAAATGAAATAGAGAAAATAGACAAGATTCTCTATAACATTATTTCAGAAGAGATTTACGATTTAGATTCCGTTTTTATCTCTTCCTTCTCTTCGCCCGAAGGAACATACAATAGTAATAACATTCTCTCTAAAAAAAGGGCACACTCTATTAAAAACCACCTATACTCTTATATAGAAAATTTATCACAACAATTTATCTCTATAGATTTTGCAGGACAGGATGGAGGAGAAAAAAACCACACCCCACAAATAGAGAGTGAAAGAATAGTAACTACATCTATAGCAGAAGATTGGGATTATCTCCAGTTTTTAATATTAAGAGACTCTTTAATAAAGAGTAAAGAGCCCATTTTGCAAACATGGAAAATTGAGAATCTAGATAAGAGAGAGGAGTGTATAAAACGTTATCGAAAAGATTACCGCTACTTAAAGGACTCGTTATATCCAAAATTACGTAGAGTTAGTTTTAAAATTAATCTCTTAAGGAAAGGGATGGTTAAAGATACAATTCACACCACAGAGTTAGATACCCTTTATATGAGGGGGTTAGAGTTGCTAAGAAAAAGAGAATATGCAAGTTCTCTAGCTATACTCAATGAATATAAAGATATTAATAGTGCTATAGCCCACATGTCTCTAGGACACGATCGTACAGCACTTGAGATATTAGAACAAACTCCAATAAGTGCAAAACAGATCTATATGCTTGCAATTCTTTATGCAAGAGAGGGTCTTGAAGAGAAAGCTGCATCCTGTTTTTTGAAATCTAAAGAGCTAGATATTAAAATGGCCTACAGGGGTGGTCTAGATCCAGAAATAAGCTATCTAATAAATAAATACAATTTAAATAAAGACCTATTTGAATAAAGACCTAATTGAATAAAGACCCATTTGAATAAAGACCCATTTGAATAAAGGCCCATTTGAATAAAGACCTATTTGAATAAAAAGCTATTGAAATAATAATCGGTTAAAATTAAAAGTCTCAAAACAAATAAGATCTAATAGGAAATCAACTATAATAAAAGCTAAATAATGAGGGCAATAAGATACATATTTATTAAAACGCTAGATGAGTTAGTAGTAATTACTTTACTGATTTTAATTTGTATAGGATGTGAAAAGGAGAATACTCATTACCCTAACCATAACGGTGAAACGTCAACAATAACTATAAGTTTTAACACTTTCAGTAAAACAAAAAGTAACACAATACCCGACAATATAGCAGACATAAATTTATTTATTTTTGATGAAACCCAAGCGCTAATTAAGCATCTATACTTGAGTGATGGCGGTACTACAACAATGGAAATAGCTTATGGCACCAAAACCATAGTAGCAATAGCAAACATAGGCAATAAAGATTTTAGCCAATGTACTACATTAACCTTACTAAAGGAGTCCAAGCATAACAGCATGATTGGCACAGGAGGCAATATGATCTTTAGTGGAGAATTAACTTATAAATTTTCTCCAAATAGTAAAAGTGTAGTTATCCCTCTTACCAGAGTGCTTTCTAAAATAACTTATCTATTTGATAAAACTAATCTACACCCCAACGTTAACATTACAATCGTAAAAATTCAATTAATGAACGTGCCCACAGAATGCTCCTACTTAGCCTATAACACTCCAAATAGTTCTAATATAGAACATACTGGAGATGCTTTAGAAGGAGTCAATCTAGATCCTCAAAATCATGAAGATGCAACTCCTTTATATATGTTCGAAAACATGCAAGGGACAATTGGCGCAAACAGCAACCCCATAACAAAGCATCCTGGAGCAAAAGAAAATGTATGTACATACGTAGAGATAACAGCCGATTACAGTAGCTCCCTTAAAACAGGAACAATAAAGTACAGGAACTTTCTAGGCTTAAATACAACCAATAATTATGATATAGTAAGAGGTAAACATTACAAAGAGACTATTATATTTAATGGGACTTCAATAAATGAAATCTCTTGGAGAGTAGATGTTTCTGACTTACATGATACTGATACTGATCCTGATCCGTTAATCATAGCTGCAACAGGAATCTCTCTAGACAAAGGCTCTTTAAAACTAATAATAGGAGATAATTATCAACTTAATGCAACAGTATTACCTTTAAATGCTACTAACCAAGAATACACTTGGAGCTCTTCTAACCCTACAGTAGTTTCTATTAATCCTGTAACTGGTAAACTATCGGCACACAATTGCGGCCTATCAACAATTACTGTTACAAGTTGCGATGGTGGGTTTCAAGCTATATGTATTGTTAATGTCTATGAACCAATTACTTTATATGTAGATATCCATGAAAAACAGGAGTATAATCATAATACAGACGAGATAATAGATGCGAATGCTACTCTCTTCTTGAGAGCCAATCTAACTTTCCCATCAAACATGACCATAGTAAAAGCTATAGAGCCATTTGTAACTGTTAAAATATCATATTCATATAGAGATAAAGGGATAACATATTATAACAATGCTACTCTAAAATTAGATAATATCGAAAATAATGACCGGCCACATTTGGTTATTGGAGGAGAACATAAGACAATATTTTTCACAACTCCATCATCCGAACAAGAAATCTTAGAAGCATTAGAGAGCATCTCAATTACTGTTTCTCCTGGGAGCGTTTATATTCAAAACTGGTATGTAACCTGGTAAAAAGCCTAAAAACAGAGAGAAATTTCCCCATAATCAATCTACAAAATCTAATAATAAATCTTTAATACCTAATAAACAGTCTACACCATTTAATAATCAATCTTTAATACTTAATAAACAGTCTATTTATTAATTTAAAACAGCTTAATTATGAAAACGAACATCACATTATTATTCTTAGGAATTACTCTTTTTTTATCTTGTCAAAAAACAGATCTACAAGAAACTCCTAAATGGAATGCACTCACCTTTACTGAGTCTCAATCTACAGACTATCTAGAATATATGAATGAGCCTCATCTGAATATCTCTTTCCCATCAGAGACAGAGATAAAAGAAATTATTTATAAAAACGGCGTATGGGCATATAAAAATAGAACCTATGTATTTATCGCTCATAACTGGACAGATAAAGAGATAATACTTCATGTTTATAAAAATAACGAGCTCTTAAATGAATTTAATTTAAAGCCAGAGAGTGAATCTAAAAACATGTCGCAAATTTCAATAAAAGATTTTTCTGTGAGTATCCTGCCAACTGCAGGAGAGTATAGTTTCAAAATATCAGTAAAAGATTCTAGAGGCATTACTCTCTTAAACCAATATTGCCTACACAATAGTACAAATAAAATGATTGTTAAATAAATAAGCCAGAGACAAACAGATATAAAAGTTGCTCACTTTGTAACTTGCAAATAATAATGATAAAAAAACATCATTTAGAATAAAGGCGACATATTTTTTTCTGCAAACACTACACTAACGTAAAAAAGTTTCCCGCGCAGCGGTCAACTAACTGCCGGCAGGCACATTCGCACGGCGATGATTCGGAATAACTCTCTCATAATAGGATAGTTCACTTTTCTAATACCCTAAAAAAAAGTCTATTAGAAAACTTAAAATATTGATAATCAGCACTCCCAGCTCAATCATCGCCGCGACAATTTGGCGCTGCGCTAGATATTAGATGAAAGATGATAGATGATAGATGATAGATGATAGATGTTGGTACTTGTGTAAATAGCATAAGGTTAGGCCA
>JBAYBU010000135.1:0-4789 GCA_041669105.1 Bacteroidales bacterium
ACTACTATTTTCTAAATATTAACGACTCTCAACTAGAAAACCTCTACCTTTATAATATAGAAGAGTAGCGAAATAATATAAAATAGTAGTAATGAAAAAAGAAAAAAAATATAAAATCCTATATTGGGCTGTGATTTTTTTGGCTTTGTTGAATATAAGTACAATTGCAACTATATTTATCAACAATAGAAATTCTATACCAAAAGAAGAAGATAGCATTATTATAGATCCCGAGAGCTCTCCACTTAGTGGTAGGTATGTTAGATCTCAGCTCAATTTTAATCAATCTCAACTAGAATTTTACAGGAACGAGAGTAGAGAATTTAGACATAGAGCCAACGAAATAATCAATAGTTTAAATCTCTATAAATTTAAACTATCTCAAGAGATAAATAGAGAGACTCCAAATAGAGAAAAAACAAAAATCTACTCAGATAGTATTGGCGTAGCCCATTCAAATCTAAAAGAAGTCACAACAGACTTCTATCTAAACCTCCGCGAAAACTGCACTCCAGAACAAGTTGTACAGCTAGAACAAATATTTGAACCTCTATTTAGAGATAACCCTAATATGCGAGGAGCTGGGACTGGTAGAGGTAATAGAAGCAGAGGCGCAAATAGCCCAAATAACAATACGGCCAATTAGTAATAGCCTCGGCATATAAAAACAACTTTATAAAAGCCTAACCGTAGGAAAAACAAAAGCCAGCTGTCTTATTAGTAGAAACAACATTAAAAACAATTAAAGTAAAATATTATGAAAACAAAATTATTACTGATAGGTATAGCAATGGCAGCTTTTACAACATTAGGTTTTGCACAAAACACAACTCAAAATGTTAAAGCAACACAAAAAACAGGTACTGTCACAGAAACAAACACAAATCAAGTTAAACGCGCGTGCTTTGTAGACGTAAACGGAAACGGCATTTGCGATAATTTCGAAAATGGAACTTGTACAATAGGGAACGGAAAAGGCCTCATGGATGCAACAGGTAACAGACAAGGTATTAGAGACGGTTCTGGTGTCGGCCGCCGTGATGGTTCAGGGAATATAGACGGAATTCGTCAAGGAAGACGTGGTGGTAACAGAGGCAGTGGTCCAATGAATGGAACAGGTAATAGAAGTTCAAGAAGAGCTTCAAATAACATAAGACCTTTAAATGGAGCAGGTTACGGAGTACGCAGATAAACTAAAAAAATATTTAGTTTAACTAAATTTGGTTAGAAATTAAAATAACGTACTTTGTATAAAGTGGTAATTCTTAATAGATTACCACTTTTTTTATCTAAAAATAACTTTTTCCCTATTTATTTAGATCTTTGCCTCAACTCTTGAGAAATAGTACCGTCTTCAATATTTTTTACTACCATTCCAATACGTTCACTATCGCAAAGATAACAAAGCGTAGTTTCAAGATAATGTTTGTCGGGAGATACTTCAATATCAAAAATAGATGTAAGTTCTTCCAAAGAATGGGCAGTCATTTCGTGATACCTACCACAGTAAGTACAGAAACTTCTAACACCTGCCCCCTCCGAAAGTGGAGCTTTTAACTTTTCCTTATCAGGTTTAAAATCGTGGTTCTTCTCTAAAGGCATTTCAGTTACTTCCCCAAAAGCCTTTTTCTTAAATTCCGACTCCTTTTTTTCCATTTTGTCTTAATTAAGAGTTATTATTACCGTACAATAGAAATATAAAAATAGAGATCATAAAAGTACCAATTGACACGATTAAAAGCAACTATGTAAACATTATTACTAGCAAATAATTGGGAAACATCTTTATTTATTCAGTAAATTTATTTATTCAGTAGAGCATTTTTTAAAATCTCTATCGGATGAAAAGCCTCTCGGCCTGTACCCTCTTTAATATGTTGGCGGCAAGAGATGCCAGGGGCGGCAATTACAACATTTTCATCGGCAGCACGCACCAAAGGAAACAGTTGCTGCTCTCCAATTTGAATAGAATATTGATAATGCTCTTTTTCATAACCAAAGGAACCAGCCATACCACAACATCCTGTAGCCAAAGTCTCCACTGAATAATTAATAGGTATCGAAAGCATCTGTGCCGAAAGCTCTACAGAAGCAAGCGATTTTTGGTGACAATGTCCATGAAGTTTAATCTCTAAAGAGCAATCTGTAAATAAAGAACTATCTATCCTACCCGCCTCAAACTCACGCATTATAAACTCGTCATATAAAAGAGCAGATTTTGCCAACCTCAAAGCATCACACTTCAAATGAGAAGGGACAAGATCGGGATATTCATCTCTAAAAGAAAGAATTGCAGAAGGCTCTATCCCCACCAAAGGAATCTCTTTTGAAATAACATCTCTTAACAACTCCACATTTTTAACAGCCAAAACTCTAGCACGACGCAACATCCCCTTAGAGATAGCAGCCCGGCCGCTCTCTACATGTTTGGGAACTATAACCCTGTATCCCAGCCTCTCCATAAGTTCAATAAAAGCCATACCAACTTTAGCCTCATTGTAGTTAGTAAACTCATCGGCAAACAGATAAACCGTTTTCAAAGGCACACCGGCAGCTCTTGCAAAACCATCTGCACCTACCAAATGTTTTTTAACCCGGTTTGCCGCCCAAGCCCTAAGAGTACGCCTAGAGAGCACAGGAATCTCTCTTTCCGAAGCAAAATTTAATATTTTTTTAAGGAGTGCCGAGGTTATTTTATTAGAGACGAAAAAATTATATACCACTGGGAATAGGGAGCCAACTCTCTGTATTTGAGACATCCTAGAGATCATAAAAGAACGGAAAGAAGGACCAAAAATATCATGGTGCTGCTGCATAAACTCGGCCTTATAACGAGCCATATCCACATTAGAAGGACACTCACTTTTACAAGCCTTGCAAGAGATACATAAATCTAAAGCCTCTAGGATCTCCTCTTGGTCAAAAATTTTAGAAGAGCGCGGATTAGTAAGCAACTCACGCATAATATTAGAACGCCCACGGGTGCTATTTTTCTCTAACCCTGTAACTTGAAAAGAGGGACACATCGCCCCTGCAAAAAGATGAGATTTGAGACAATCCCCCGAACCATTACACTGTTCAATAGCACGGAGCCAACCACCTTGCTCAGAAAAATCAAAAAAAGTATCGTACTCTTTAACATCAACATCAGGAACATAACGCAAAGAACTATTCATTGGAGGAGTATCAATAATTTTCTCTAAATTAAAAACACCTTGAGAATCAAATACTCCCTTAATCTCCTTGATTATACCATATAAAAAATCTCCAAACATAAGTGGGATAAACTCACCCCTCAAACGGCCATCACCATGTTCTCCACTAAGAGATCCTCTATGTTTTTTAACCAATAGAGCCATTTCGCGAGCAATTTCCCTAAAAAGAGCAACATCTTCACTTTTTTTAAGATTAAGCAGAGGTCTTAAATGCAGTTCGCCCGTACCAATATGAGCATGATAAACACACTCAAGCGAATACTTTTTTAACATCTCATTAAAATCTTCCATATAGTACGGTAATCTTGCAGGTGCCACAGCACTATCTTCTATCACAGAAACTGGCTTAACATCTCCAACCATAGAAGAGAGTAACCCAAGGCCAGCCCTACGCAACTCCCAAACACGAGGAGCAAGATCTCCAGAAACCAAGCTACAGTGATACACCAACCCACTAGAAATAAGCGCCTCTCTAGCGTCATTTATCTTTTTAGAAAGCTCTTGAACACTCTCAGAAACAAACTCTATAATTATAATAGCAGCCGGCTCTCCAGAAATAAAAAACCTATTTTTGCTTTGAGTAATATTTGATTTGCTAAGCTCTAGAATGTTGGAATCCATAAGCTCCACTGCAACAGGGCCATGCTCAAGAGCAACCAAATTAGCTTTAAAAGCATTTTCTAGTGAACTACAATGAGCACAAATCAACATCTTCTCTTTTGGAGGTAACGGTACTAAGTTTAGCTTAAGTTCTGTAATAAAAGCAAGAGTCCCCTCCGATCCTGCAAGTAATTTACAAAGATTAAATTTAGAAGCAACAAACTCATCTAACGCATAACCAGTATTACGCCTACGCACAACAGGGTCTGGAAACTGCTCTTGAATTTCCTTTAAAGTAAATTCATCTTTCAAAAGGGCAGCCATGTAACGGTAAATATCACCTTCTAGCCCCTCTAAATTTTGTTTAGCAACAAATTCTTCCTGTGAAAGATCTTTGAAAACAGCAACAGACCCATTAGAAAGCACAACTGTTGCCTCTAACAGATGATCTCTTGTGCTTCCATAAACTAATGAGTGCGATCCACATGAATTATTACCCACCATTCCGCCCATGCAGCAACGATTAGAAGTAGAGGTCTCGGGACCAAAAAAGAGCCCACCAACAGCAGCCTCTCTATTCAAAACATCTAGCACAACCCCGGGCTCTACTCTGGCCCAACGCTCTTCAAAATTTATCTCAAGAATTTTATTAAAATACCTAGAAACATCGGCTACAACCCCTTTCCCCACAACTTGCCCAGCCAAAGAGGTACCTGCAGCTCTAGGAATTATAGAGAACCCCTCTTTAGAAGCTTGTTTTACAAGACCTACTACATCCTTACTGTTTTTGGGATAACAAACTCCTTCTGGAAACTCTCGGTATGCCGATGCATCCGTTGCATATAGCGTTTTGGTAAGAAAATCTCTCTCTATTTGCATTATAACTCTCTCCATTTGCATTATAACTCTCTCTCCTAGTAAGATTGCAGTTATATATTATTGCAAATATAATAGTAAAAGCCTAAAGAACACGA
>JBAYBU010000136.1:0-4771 GCA_041669105.1 Bacteroidales bacterium
AATCGCGCATTTCATGAAATGCATTAGTTATTAGAACTGCCATAAAATTATCGCCATAAGAGAGTGCATTACAAACTCCTGCTGCTACAGCATAAATATTTTTAAGCACAGCTGCAAATTCTACCCCGTAAATATCTGTTCCAGGCACAGTTTTAATATAACTGCAAGCAAAAACGTCGCATAAACAACGAGCTACCTCTATATGCTTGCTAGAGAGGGTAAGATAAGAGAGCCTCTCCATAGCAACCTCCTCGGCATGGCAAGGGCCACTCACAATGCCTATACTGCTAAAAGGGATGTTATGTTTACGGTTAAAATACTCTGCAACTGTTATGTTATCTAAAGGGATCATACCTTTTATTGCACTTACAATAAATTTATTTTTCAATGATTTTGTAATTTTCTCGGCTTCGGGAAGAAAATAGGCCGAGGGAATGCAAAAAACCAAAACGTCAGACTTCTCGATTATTTCATTTATGTCAGAACTAAAAAAAATTCTATTAGGATCAAACTTAGCAGAAGGGAGGTAATAAGGGTTGTGGTGAGACTTTTTCATCTCGTCTATCATCTCGTCTCGGCGCACATACCATGAAATTTTCTCTTGATTATTCATGAGCAATTTTGCTAATGCTGTTGCCCAACTACCACTGCCAATCATTGCATAGCGCAAATTTTCTCCTTCGAAAAAACTATCCATTATATATCTATTTTGGTTTAAATCTAATTTACAAATATACCTTTTTTGCAACAATATATAAATAAAACCCTTACTTTTGCATAACACCGTTTAAACGGAGAGAGATGAGAAGCGACACTATTATAGAGAAAGTATTCCAAAACAAAGAGCTCAATAATAATGAGGCTCTTTTTTTATACAACAATGTTTCTATATCAAAACTCCTGAGCATTGCCAATGCTATTAGGTTCGCAAAAATACCCGAAAAGAAAGTGAGCTGGCAAATAGATAGAAATATAAATTATACAAATGTTTGTATATCTGCCTGTAAGTTTTGTAATTTTCATTGTACTCTTTCACAAAAAGAGCGTTCCTATACAACAGAAATAGAGGAATATAAAGTAAAAATAGATCAACTCTACAAAGAGGGGGGAAATCAAATTTTACTACAAGGAGGGCTTTACCCACACTATGGAATTGAATTTTATGAAGACCTTTTTAAGGAGCTAAAAAAATATAAACCCTCTTTAAAACTAAATGCTCTGGGACCTCCTGAGGTAGCTCATATTGCACACCTAAGTAAACTATCAATTAAAGAGACTCTTTTAAGACTAATAAAAGCAGGCCTTGACTCGCTCCCCGGAGCAGGTGCAGAGATTCTTTCCGAAAGAGTTAGAAAAATCATCTCTCCTGGCAAGCCCAACGGTAAAGTGTGGAGAGAGGTTATGGAATGCGCTCAC
Source organism: Bacteroidales bacterium (assembly GCA_041669105.1). Taxonomy (GTDB): domain Bacteria; phylum Bacteroidota; class Bacteroidia; order Bacteroidales; family UBA932; genus Bact-08. Next base: position 1,417 of record JBAYBU010000136.1, read on the forward strand.
TCGCTTGGGTTGGCTACAACTGCCACAATGGTTTATGGCCATGTAGAGACATTGGAAGAGAGAGTAGAACATCTATTTATTTTAAGAGATATCCAAAACAAGAAAAGAAAGGGAGTTCCTGGTTTCACTGCTTTTATAGGGTGGCCAATGCAATTGGAAGGTACAAAGTTGGATGAATTATATGATATCAAAAAACTATCTAGTATAGAGCATTTAAAGATGGTTGCCATAAGTAGAATCATTCTTTACAATATACCTCATATCCAAGTTTCTTGGCTCACTCTTGGAAAAGAACTTGCAAAAGTGGCCCTCCACTGTGGAGCAGATGATATGGGCTCAATAATGATAGAAGAGAACGTAGTCTCAAGTGCTGGTGCAACCAATCGTCTAAACAGAGAGAGTATGCAAAAGACTATAAGAGAGGCTGGTTTTGAGCCATGGCTTCGGAATCAAGATTACTCTCTATATAACCCAAATCAGGGGGCAGATTAGGCATAAAAGAGGCCTCTACTGCTAAACGGTCGCATCTTTCATTTTCGGGATGACCGCTATGCCCTTTTATCCAAATAAACTTTACGTTATGTTTGCGATAAACAAGCAAAAATCTCTTCCAAAGGTCGGGGTTTTTCTTTTTAGCGAAACTCTTTTTCTCCCATTGAAAAAGCCACCCTTTATTTACAGCATCACACACATATAAAGAGTCTGACCATACTGTAATATTGGCATTTTTTCGCTTTATTGTTTCTAAAGCACAAATTACAGCAAGCAACTCCATTCTATTGTTAGTTGTACATAAAAACCCGCCCGAAAGTTCTTTATAATGGTTACCAGAACGGAGCAGAGCTCCCCAACCTCCAGGTCCTGGATTGCCTCTTGCAGCACCATCTGTATAAATTTCAATCATATAAAAATTTAATCAAACGATCTTGTAACACCTGGGACCTCTACCTTTAAAGGATTTGCTCTTAGAATGTCATAATCTTTTCTGTTTTTATAAATATCACAAGCAGTATAAATTGCAGCAAGCATAGATAGATGATTTGCTTTGCCTTTACCAGCAATGTCAAATGCTGTTCCATGATCGGGAGAGCATCTTATTACAGATAATCCAGAAGTATAATTTACGCCTTGGTCTAAAGAAAAAGACTTAAAAGGAATAAGCCCTTGATCGTGGTACATCGCAAGTACTGCGTCAAACCCTTTTTTGTACCCCGATGCAAAAAAACTATCTGCAGGGAATGGCCCAAAAACTAACTCGCCAGAAGCAAAGAGCTCTTGAACAACAGGCTTTATAATATCTTGTTCTTCATTACCAAGTAGGCCATCATCTCCATTGTGTGGATTTAGCGATAGAACTGCTATTTTAGGTCTATCAAATGCAAAGTCTCTTCTAAGTGAGTTTAACATTAACTCTATCTTTTTTTTGATAACCTTTTTATTTATTGAAGGAGCTACTTGAGAAATAGGTAAATGGTTGGTCACTAAGCCAACTTTTAAATCATGGGAAGTCATCATCATTAAAGAGTGTTCGGCCCCAAACTCATTAGCTAAATACTCAGTATGTCCAGGAAATGAAAACCCCTCTTTAGACATTGCCCACTTATTGAAAGGGGCAGTCACTAATACATCTATATTGCCCTCTTTAAGGTCTTTAACTGCAGCCTCTAAAGACAAAAGGGCAGCCTTCGCGCCGTCTTCTGTTTGATTACCAGGATCGGCAATAAAACTCTCTGGGATACAATTTATGATATTAACTCTCTTATGATGGGCTTCAGAAGCTTTTCCAATTATGTTTGTAGTTAAATTGTCTGCTTCTGCAGTATGTTTTTTATAAAATCCCCAGATTTTTGAAGAACCATAAACCACGGGAGTACAGATATCTAATATTGCTTGACCATTTAAAGCTTTTATAATTACCTCGTAACCAACACCATTACTGTCTCCTTGGGTTATTCCTACTACTATTTTATTATTCATTTTGTAACTTACTATAATTGTTCTCTATGCAGAGCCTAAATTTTTGCAAGATACAAATTTTAGATAAGATTTGTATCTTTGTGTTATGTCAACTATCCTAGAGAGTGAAATAAAGTACTTACCTGGAGTGGGGCCTAAAAGAGCAGAACTGCTCAATAAAGAACTCGGCATAAAAACCTACCGAGATATGCTTATGTTTTTCCCTTTTAGATATATAGACCGTACAAAAATTTACTCAATATCGGAGATAGAGCCCTCTATGAGCTACATCCAACTCAGGGGAAAAATATCGAGATTAACTGTAATTGGAGATAAGCCTCGCTCAAAAAGGCTCGTAGCCACATTTAAGGATCCTACTGGCATTATAGATCTGGTGTTTTTTCAAAGAATAAAATGGATAAAAGAGTGGTTAAAACCAAATTCAGAATATATTATTTTTGGCAAACCCTCTTATTTTAATCAAGTTTTAAATATGGTTCATCCAGAAATTGAACTTGCTACAGAAGAAAATCCCATTTATGTAGGAAACATGCTTGGGGTATATCCATCTACAGAGAGGCTAAAAAACAGCGGATTTAGTAACAAACAAATTGCAAAACTAATGGCTCTCCTTTTAAAAAAATGTGAAGGCTCTTTTTTTGAAACATTGCCAAAGTACACACTCTTAGATAAAAAACTGCTTCCACTATCAAGCACTCTACATAATATTCACTTTCCTAAAGACTTAAAAACTTTAGCACAAGCTCAATATAGGCTAAAATTTGAAGAGCTTTTTTATTTACAACTTTCACTTCTTAAACAAAAAGGAAGCAGAGAGAGAAGCTCTCCTGGCATAAAGATGGTTAGAGTTGGTAGCTATTTTAATACGTGTTACAAAAAACTCCCTTTTGAATTAACAGGTGCACAAAAAAGAGTTATCAAAGAGATTCGTTCTGATTTAATTAGTGGGCAACAGATGAATAGGCTCCTTCAAGGAGACGTTGGCAGTGGAAAAACTATGGTAGCAGTTTTAACTGCTCTTTTATCTGCCGACAGTGGCTACCAATCTTGTATTATGGCGCCAACTGAAGTTCTTGCGAATCAACATTACAAAGGTTCTATAGAACTCCTTGAGGGGACAGGTGTTAAAACAGCATTGCTCACCGGTAGTACAAAAGCAAAAGAGAGAAAAACATTATTTGAAGAGCTACTCAATGGAGATATCCATATCCTTTTTGGCACACACGCGCTTATAGAAGAGACAGTCCAATTTAAGAACCTTGGTTTTGCAGTAATTGATGAGCAACATCGTTTTGGGGTAGATCAAAGATCAAAATTATGGAGCAAGGGAGAGACTCTCCCCCACATACTTGTAATGACTGCTACTCCAATTCCAAGA
>JBAYBU010000137.1:0-4749 GCA_041669105.1 Bacteroidales bacterium
CTTTGAAAAGCAACTTCATTTAAAGCATATTTGCAAAAACCTTGAGGGATTGCATTAGACTCTACAGAGAGAACTCCTCTTTTTTCTACCTTATAATTACCAGCAAACAATCTCTCTATCCACTCATTGCCCAAAACTGAATCTACACTAGTAAGAAAACCCAATCTTCCAAAATTTATACCCGCAACAGGAATATTTTTATCTTTTACTATGGTAAGTGACTCTAAAAAAGTTCCATCACCGCCAAAGCAAAGAAAAATATCTGTATCACGAGAAAGATCTTGATCACAAGTAAACATGGTCCCATTAAGATTTTCTTTATTCTCAAATTCACCTATGGTTAAATAAAAAGGCCGATAAAAAGAGAGCTCTGCCCCCCTGGAAGAGAGTTCTTTAAGAATGTCTAAAAACCTCTTTTTCCATTTATCGCTAATTTCTCGCGCAAAAATTGCTATCTTCATTTTACAAGTAAAGTGTATTAATCGTCAAAATTAAATAAATTTGTATCTATTATGACAAAACTAAGTGTAAATATAAACAAATTTGCCACATTGCGTAATGCAAGAGGAGGCAATATGCCCGATATACTTTTAGCAGCAAAGGAGTGTGAAAGACTCGGTGCACAAGGAATAACCATACATCCTAGGCCAGACGAAAGGCACATAACTTACCAAGATGTAAGAAATTTAAAACCTATCCTTAGCACAGAGTTTAATATAGAAGGGAACCCCATTGACTCATTTGTAAAGCTAGTTCTTGAAAACAAACCTGCTCAAGTAACACTTGTGCCCGATGCACACGATGCTATAACATCCAATAGTGGGTGGGATACAAAAACGTATAAACCTTTTTTAAAAAAAATCTGCTCTATATTTAATGCCGAGGGTATTAGAACTTCTATCTTTTTAGACCCCGATATAGAGATGGTAAAACATGCAGCAGATATTGGTTGCAATCGAATAGAGCTATATACAGAGGAGTATGCTATAAAATACTCTTTGGGAGAAAGAGAGATGGCTATAGAACCTTATATGAAAGCAGCAGCAGCAGCAACTCAAGCTGGTTTAGGATTAAATGCAGGGCACGATTTAAGTTTAGAAAACCTTAAATATTTCAGTAAAAACATCCCAGACCTATTAGAAGTCTCTATAGGTCACGCTCTAATATGTGATGCACTATATTTAGGACTTGAAAACACCATACAGTCCTATCTTAGGCAGTTAAAAATTAATTAATTATATTTGCACTTTAAAATAAAAATCAAAGATGAAAAAAGCATCAATTATCACAAATGTTATTCTTGGAGCAGCTGTAATCGTGCTGTTTATTTTACATTTCACCTCTAAGCCCTCGGCAAGTAATATTGTAGAGATGCCAGCTGGAGATACCTCCTTGTCGGGAGGGATTGTCTATATTCAAATAGACTCATTAATAAATCAATACGATATGTTTAATGATCTCAGATCGGAATTTGAAAGCAAAGCACAAACTATTCAAAGTGACCTCAACAAGAGAGGGAGAACTTTAGAGAATGATGTTAAAGATTTTCAAACTAAAGTTCAAAAAGGACTAATAACCCGTTCTCAAGCCGAGGCTCAACAGCAGCAATTAGCAATGAGAGATCAAGAACTACAGGGGTACATCCGGCAAAAACAAGAAGAGATGAGCGAAGAGGAGCAAGTTCTTTACAGGAGAGTTTTTGATGCCCTGCAATCTTACATTAACATAATGAATCAAGAGAAGAAATACTCTCTTATTCTAAGCACTAATGGGTCTTCTAACACAGTTTTACAAGGAGATAAAGCACTTGACATCACATCTACTGTGGTTGCAGCCATGAATGATGAATATATTAAACAAAAATCTAAATAGTTAAAACCGGCATTGGGTGAAAATAGCACTACTATCTTGTTTCTACCCTTACCGTGGAGGAATTGCCCAGTTCAATGCAAATTTATTTACTGAACTGGGCTTGTCTCATACGGTAAAAGCTTTTAATTTTAAGAGGCAATACCCCAATTTTCTATTCCCAGGCAAAAGTCAATTTGTTACAGCAGAAGATAAAGCTGTTCAAATTGAGAGTGTTTCTGTTTTGGATACAATCAATCCCATCTCTTACTATAAAACTGTACAAGCTATCAATGATTGGGAGCCAGACCTACTTATTATGAGGTATTGGATGTCTTTTTTTGCACCCTCTCAAGGTTTCGTAGGAAGGCGTCTACTTAAAAAGACAAAAATCATCTCAATTTTAGACAACGTAGTGCCTCACGAAAGGCGTTTTTTTGACACACCATTTACTAAATATTTTTTAGAGGGCAACCATGGTTTTATAGTACTCTCTTCTGCTGTAGGCCAAGATCTTCTTAAATTAAAGCCTAATGCAAATTACACTACAATACCTCATCCACTTTACAATCATTTTGGAGAAAAGGTAGATAGAGCCTTTGCCCAAAAACAACTTAGATTGGAACCTGGTAAAAAAAACTTACTTTTTTTTGGACTGATTAGAGAGTATAAAGGATTAGATATTTTAATTGATGCATTCTCCTCTCTAGACCAGAGCTACCAACTAATAATTGCGGGCGAACCATATGGATCTTTTGAGACTTATCGAAAGAAAATTGAAAATTCACCTGCAAAAGATAGAATAAAGACATTTACCCGGTATATTAGTGATGCCGAGGTTCCTCTTTTTTTCTCGGCAGCAGATATTACTGTTTTGCCATACCGTACTGCCACACAAAGTGGGATAAGTGCCATCTCTTTCCATTTTGATGTGCCTCTAATAACTACTAATGTAGGAGGCCTCAAAGAAGCTATAGAGCAACCGGGCACAGGAATTGTGGTAGATAAAGCACAAAGTGACCATATCGCAAACGGAATAAAACAATTTTTCGAAGAGGGTAACCAAGAGTACTATATTAATAATATAGAAAAAGAGAAAGAGGAGCTCTCTTGGAAGAAATTTTCTGAGAAATTGATAAAGTTTTATCACACTCTTTAAAGTATTACACTATATAAAGTAGAATATCAACAGTATGAATGCAATAACCAGAACGGAATTTGATTTTCCCAGGCAAACCAAAAAATATATAGGTAAAGTAAGAGATGTATACTTTATAGAGAACCACTACCTGGTAATGATTGCAACCGATAGGATTTCGGCTTTTGATGTTGTTTTACCTAAAGGGATCCCATATAAAGGCCAAGTTTTAAACCAAATAGCCTCTAAATTTTTAGATAACACTTCGGATATTATCCCAAATTGGAAAATAGCCTCTCCCGACCCTCTTGTTACGGTTGGACATAAATGCGATCCGTTCCCAGTAGAAATGATTGTAAGAGCTTATTTAACAGGTAGTTCATGGAGGTCCTACAAAGCAGGGGCAAGAGAGATATGCGGAGTATCAATTCCTGATGGAATGAAGGAGCACCAAAAATTTGAGAAACCTATACTCACTCCTACCACTAAAGCAGAGCAAGGGAAGCACGATACGGATATTACTAGAGAAGAGATAATTACCAAAGGACTCGTAAGTGAAACAGAGTATAAAAAATTAGAAGAGTACTCCCTTGCACTATTTGAAAGAGGGAGCCAAATTGCTACCCAAAGAGGTCTTATATTAGTTGATACTAAATATGAGTTTGGAAAAAAGGGGGATAAAATTTATTTGATAGACGAAATACACACCCCCGATTCATCTAGATATTTTTATGCCGATAGCTACCTATCTCTTTTTGAGCAGGGATTACCTCAAAAACAGCTCTCAAAAGAGTTTGTTAGAGAGTGGCTTATAGAAAATGGGTTCCAAGGAAAAAAGGGAGAGAAAATTCCAAAAATGACGCCCAAAGTAGTAGACTCAATTTCCGAAAGATATATTGAGCTCTTTGAAAAAATAACTGGTACCCACTTTGAAAAATCTAACTACAGTCATGATACGTACGAAAGAATAGATACAAATGTGAGAAATATGCTAGCTAGACTATGAAACAACTCATTAAAATAACATACATCTCAATTGCAATGTTGCTTGCCCAAAGCTGTTTTGCCCAGTATGTGCCAGTAAAAATAAAAAAATCTACTGAGATAGTTAATATAAAAGGGACTCTGTTCTATTTGCACGAAGTAGAAGAGAAACAGACTCTTTACTCTATAGCAAAAGTCTATAATACAGATATAGAGAGCATAATAAAAAACAACCCATCTCTCTCTTCGGGCCTAAAAAAGGGAACTATTATTTATATCAAAGTAGAAGATATTAAAGTAGAAGATAAGCAAGAAGAGAGCAAACAGATAGAGAGAGAGCAAGAAAAAACCATCCAAGTAGAAGATATCAAAATTGAACAAAAACCTGTAATTACTACAGATACTCTTACTCAATTCCAAGCACAACATGTTGTTAAGTGGTATGAATCCCTCTCTTCAATAGCTAAGAAACATGGAGTTTCAGAGGAGGAGATAGCTCATGCAAACTCATTAATAAAGAACAAAGTCGAGACTAGGCAAGTTTTAAATATACCATTTCCCGGGAGTTATAGTTTTTTTGAGGAATCCCATAAGAGTGACTCTTTAAATAGAGGGGAAATTTATGACAAGAATTTAAATAGAGAGAAGGAACGCCAAAAACAGGAGTTGTTCAAAAGAACAAAATATGACAAACTTACTATATCCCTATTACTTCCATTAGGTGGCCCTCATAATCTTGCTCAACAAAAAGATCTTAAAGATCCAGATAACTTTATGGA
>JBAYBU010000138.1:0-4705 GCA_041669105.1 Bacteroidales bacterium
AACACACTTCCCACACTTTATACAGCTCTCTTTATCAATACTTAATGTAATATCCATTCTAATAATAATATTTAATAATGGTTGAGTTTAATATTGCCTAAATATAATAGCACCTATAATTTAATAGTACCTAAATTAATGATATCGAAAGATCAAAAACTCCTTAGATATATCTCTCTTAAAAGTTAATCTATATGACTTCTATTTTATTTTGTAAGTGACTCCAAATCTTAAGCCACTCTCCCAAACTCTTTGATGGTTGCTCCAATCTGCTAATGGGAGCAAAGAGTGAATCTTAGAATATGGATTCACAAAAACCCCTATACCACTATCGAAATCATACTTTAAAGCAATCCCGAAAACGGCTCCAAGACCAGTTTGGCTATCTATTGGGCTGTTAGAAGAGACTCCAATGTCTAAAAACAGGCCACCGTTAATAAAAAAATATTTTAGAAAATTAACTCTCAAAGTAGCTGGCACAGAAATAAGTGAAAAGCCAGCTTTGCGGGGGCTCATATCCATACCAGAGTAAACACCAGGGTTAACCATAATTTTATGGTTAGAATACTCCAACCCTGTCTCAAACTCTAAAAAACTATTTAGCCCCTTAACATAGATAAGGCCAACGCTATAAAAGCTCTTTGAATCGTAGCTACTAGCTCCATCTAACTCATTTACTCTAAACACACTGTTACTGCCAAAAGAAGAGAATGAGATGCCAATTTTAGCATTATCGCTCATAAACTTCCCCTTAGTAGTTTGCCCATTAAGAGCAGTAGAAAATAGAGTAACAAGAGTAAAAACAGAAATAATTATATTTTTCATAAAGCATATTTAAGATACAAATATACTAAATAGTCATGCTATAAACAGAAAAACAGTTTACATGGTTGTTACTATTCATATTTGTATTACTTCTATAGAGGTTAGAAAAACTAAGTAACCTACCCTGTAAAAAGATACCCAACTACCTTGTGAGATAGTTGGGTAAAATTATAAAAGCTACAAGAGTTATAAAACTAATAAAAATGTTAAAAGTGCCACTAAACTAACCTTTTAATCCTTAATGCAGCGAACAGAATAGCCGCTAGAGCGAACATTGGACTTCATTAGAGCAGTACCCGCAGACCCCAGTCCGCTGGTTAAGTTCAGGTAATAAGACTTAGTATCAGCTGTACCACTTGACCAATAGAAAGAGTGGTAACCAACCAAACTGAACAAATCAGTGTAGGTGCGACAGCCTGCTGCTGGTAGTTTTAAAGAACTGTTAAAAGCAGCTTCAGCCTTATTTGAGCCTGTCAATGTTCCTCGCACGTTATTCCACTCAGAATAGGTAGGGATTCTAAACCCATTTGGGCATGGGTTGTTGTCGTTTGCTCCTCCTTGCCATAAACTGTGAATTTGTGGGGCAATCCAATCATAGAAATTACCAGAGCCAATTATAAATTTACCTTGGTTACTCGGGTCGCTCGGAACAGCTGTGCTTGATAATGCGGTGGAAGTTCCAGATGTACTTTCCTGATGCCCATCGTTGCCTCTGCCCCACTGGTAATAATATCCATAAGCTTGTGCATCTTTGCTACTTGTGGCTACCCGTGTAGCACCTAAATTTCTGTCCATCCAAACCCCGCCTGGTCCCACTACTGTCCCAAAATCTGAAGTAGAAGCATCTATTGTAACTATATATTTTTTACCCCGTTTAAAACCGCTTGAAGGAGCTGCCTTTATGGTATATTTCCAATTTGCACCATCAACTAAGAGTCCTATAAGGCAATTTCCAGTAGGTGTACTTGGATTGATAACCATGTAAACTTTTGTGTCTGTGCTGGTGGCAGTAAGTGAGGCTGGAGTAGTGAGCATTACTTTCGTCTCTTTTGATGTTCCTGTGAGACTAGCTAAAGTATAGGCTTCACCAGCTTCAGGGGTTGGCTTAGTAATATCTACAGTGCCTCCACTAAAGGCAAGAGTTTCATTCGCTATTAGACTAATAGCCTTTAGAGAACCTGTCCCTTTTATATGAAACTCAATAACAGTAAAAAGGTGATTGTAAGTTAGACTTACTCCATTTGCTGTTTCGGTGTTATTGGGAGAGGTAACTGTTACAGGAGTAGCAATTAAAAAATCTAGGGCGCCTAAATGTGCACTGTTGCCAGCTTGTGACTGGGTCTGAGCAGCTAAAAGAGAGACAGGAACTGCTGTTGCTGCAAGGGAACCTGCGGCGTAAGGGTAGTAAGCATAAAATGAGTGTGACGCATTTTCTGCCCCCCAATACATAGTACCGTTAAAGCCTGATTTGAGCTCACTGCTTGCAGCTGTAAAAGGGGCATTAGCAACTCCAACCTCTCCGGCACCACCTGCTTGCGCACGTGCTTCTGTAGAGAAAACACCTACTTTATCACCTGCAACCCAAGAGGTAGCTACCTCATCTAAGGTAGTCTTTGTGGCTTCAGGTGAGTGTTGCCCAAAAACTTTTATTGGCTGCAAATTGGCCTCTACAACAGGAGTCTCCGTTACACTCTCTTCTACACTTTCTTTGCTACAAGAAAAAGTTGTAAACAAAAGCACTAAAAATATTAGCGACACTGCCCATGAGTAATTTATTGTTTTTTTCATATCAATTGTTTTACTGTTATAAATTACCATGTCTCATTTTCCCAATCTGTAGTGCTGCCAGAGCCGGCAAAACCCTTCTCTAGAGTAATTTCAACCACCTCTATAGTAGGTGGTTCATAAGGTTGGTCTGTAATGCAGGCATCTAAGAAAACTGCTGAGTGATTTATAAGTGCTTTTTGTTGTTCTTTCATATTATTAGTTGTTGTATTGCTATTTATTAGAGACTTGCTCTTATGGTTTCTCATAATGACTTCTCTTAAAACTGCTTTTTTAAAACCAATTCCTTACCTAAAGTTAGATGCAAAGTTACCAAAAACTTTCAAAGAACAACTATAATTATCAGACTTAGTGTTAATTACACTATTTATAAAATAATCTGTGGCTGCAACTCTTTAACAAAATCAATCAAAAAAGGGAGGTCGTTTATTTCTTTGTCTATCAGTAGATTATTAAAAGATATCACATCTAAATCTATCTGCCGGGGCGCATTCCTATTTACACTTTTTACTCTCCCAGCAAATACCTCAATCTGTTTTAGTGCTATCTTCAAATCAAATAGATTTTTGTGTGTGTAAAAGAGCACCGCTCCATTCAAAAAATCTGCTTGTTCTTCAAATTTCAATGGTTTGGTTTTAATAAACTCTGTACGCCTAACAATAACTCCCTTTTTTTGAAGTAACTCTAATGCTTTTGAAAAATTCTCTAAAGGATTAATGTTAGAACCCAAGGCTATAACTGCAGTGTTATATCGCTCGTTACCATCTATCTCTACAAAAACATTATCTGAAAATCTTAACGCACCTGGTTTCTCTACCCTAACCTTAACATCTTGCACAAATTCACTAAAGCATTGCACATGATTATAAAGAATCTCTGCCAAGGTCTCCAACAAATTAAAGTGTTTGTTTTCTACAAGAGTAATAATCTCTTTAGTTATTGTCTTGTAGTTAACTGCGTGTTCTACATTATCTGTCTGGGAAGCTAAAAAAGTGTTATACTTAAAAGAGAATGAGATTACAACATCTTGTAACTCCTCTTTTTCCCAAGCATAAAAGCCAATATATGCCCTAAGCCGTAACTTCTCTACATTTACAGTAGAGAGCTTGTAATTATAAGTGTTCTCCTCCATCTATGTATATGATTTGACCTGTTAGAAAATCATTTGTTACTATAAACTCTACCGCTTGTTGAATCTGAGCTAAGTTACCAACTGTTTTGAGCGGAATATTTTTTGCAAGTTCCTCTAAATAGCTTTCGTCTTTCCCTTTTGGAGGCAAGATTAGCCCAGGCGCAATCCCGTTTACTCTAAAGTTGGGGCCAAGGGTAAATGCCGAGACTAATGTGAACTCTTTTAATAATTTTTTGCTTAGCAGATAATCTAAATGCACCGTCTGGTTTTTAGCAGCCTTAGTATCAATAATGTTAATAATAACCCCTTTTTTACAGCAACTCACAAACGCCTTTGTTAAAAGATAGGCACTTTCAAAATTTACCCTTAGCATATGATGCAAATGCTCTACACCAGGGTCATTAAAACTAGATTTATAGAAGTCCGATGCACAGTTAACTAACACTGCAATGTTCAATCTATTAGATAACTCCTCAAAAATTGCCTCAAAATTGTTCTCCTTAGAAAAATCAATTTTTAAAACCTGGGCCCCCACCCCCAGCCCCCTTATCTCTTTTTTGAGCTTCTCTGCCTTTTCCTGCGAGCTATTGTAATGCAAAACCAAGTTGTAGCCCATTTGAGCCAACTTAAGCGAAATTGCCTTACCAACTCTATCTGAACTGCCTGTAACTAATGCATATGGAGTGGCCATGGTTGTAAATTAGTTTTTTAATTTTCTAGCAACAATCTCGGCAGCTTTAATTAGTGGGTAGGCTGCTGGCGACCCTGTGAGCATTGGGTGAGTGCCTATTTGTGCGGTAAGCAGAGTTTTTATATTGGTATGGCTTTGAATTAAAAATCCAATAGCATTAGTTAGCTCTCCAACACTACAACCACCACAAACCTCGCCACCTAAAATCATTCCGCAATCGGCCGCTACTATTAGCTTAACAGTTTGTTCATGCATGTTCTCTAGTGTGCCTG
>JBAYBU010000139.1:0-4681 GCA_041669105.1 Bacteroidales bacterium
ACTTACTTATAGAGATGATTAACAGTAGAGAGGGAGATTTTTTTTATCTTGCGCTCTCTGGAGGAAATAGCCCTTTAACTCTATTCTCTCTTTGGACAGGCGAGTTTAAAGATCTTATAGCATGGGCGAAGGTCAAATTATTTTGGGTAGACGAAAGAGCTGTTTTACCTACAGATAAAGAGAGCAATTATGGATTGGCAAAAAAATATCTACTTGATCTTATTGATATTCCCGAATCTAATATATTTAGAATAAAGGGCGAAAACGAACCCGAAGAAGAGGCACAAAGATATAGCTTGTTGGTAAAAAAATATTTACCAATAAAAAACAACTTTCCAGTTTTTGATATGATTATTCTTGGAATAGGAGAAGATGGCCACACCTCTTCTATTTTTCCAGGCCAAGATCACCTATACGCTCATGAACAGCCTTATGCAGCTTCTGTAAATCCCTATTCGGGGCAGTTAAGAGTTGCTATGACTGGAAATACTATTTTAGCTGCAAAGAGAGCTGTGTTTTACTTAACTGGAGCATCAAAAATTAAAACTGTAAAGATGGTTGAATCTAATATTGGAGATTCTAGATATCCAGCTTCTTACTTATTAAAAACCCTTGGGAAATCTTCACTTTACTTATCTTTATAGCAGTGCTCTATATTCTGAATTACAATTAATTGCTAATAACTCTATTTTCAAAAAAAAGAGTCTTAAAATGTGTGAATAATGTAATTATTGTCTGCTATTGTGTAACAGATAATAACAAGAGAAGGTATATGTTTGTGATATAAATTATACTAACTGTGCCTAACACAAATATAAGAGTTCCTATGAGTGTAAAGATACCCATTATTTTTATAGGGTGTATTGCTTTTATATTTGCATTGTATATTGCTAAAAGTATTTTGATTCCTCTTGTTTTTGCAACTATTTTTGCAATCCTTTTACACCCTATTGTTAATCTATTTATTAAGATTAAAATTAATCGAGTAGTGGCAATTATCATAACTCTATTTCTTACTACTGCTGTTATTGGGTTACTAGGCATCTTTCTGTTTTCGCAAACAGGCCGCTTTAGCGAGTCACTTCCAAATTTAGTGGAGAGGTTCACAGAGATTATTAACCAAATTATTATTTGGGTTTCGGGATATTTTAACTTAAGTAGTCAAGAGATCATTGAGTGGATCACTAAATTCAAAAATGAGCTTATTGGCATTCTGGTAACAGGAAAAACCTTAGCAAATGTTACTAGTGTGTTGGCTTTTTTGTTTTTGATTCCAGTGTTTGTGTTTATGATTCTGTTTTACCAACCTCTTTTAATCGAATTTTTCCGTAGAGCTTTTGGCAAAAGCCAACGTAGCAAGGTAAGTGAAGTGATTAATTTGATAAAGACACTTATTCAAAGTTACCTAGTAGGATTGCTTTTTCAGGTGGGCATTATTGCTACAATGTACTCAGTAGGGCTGTTGATACTTGGAATAGAATATGCAATAATTCTTGGCATAATAGGTGCTTTTCTTAACCTTATCCCATACCTTGGTTCTATAGTTGCAGCAATAATACCAATGCTCATTGCCATCGCTACAAAAACATCGCCCTGGTTTGCTTTGTTGGTTTTGGCCCTTTACGTATTCACGCAATTTATAGACAATAATTTTATCACACCAAAAATTGTAGGCTCACAAGTAAAGCTCAATGCACTTGCTTCTATTGTTGCTGTAATCGGTTTTGCCACATTATGGGGAATACCAGGTATGATAGTTGCTACTCCACTTACTGCTATAGCCAAACTTGTGTTTGATAATGTAGAGCCTCTAGAGCACTGGGGTTTTCTACTGGGCGACACAATGCCTCCACAATTTAAAAAAATTAAAAGTTGATTTAGATACAAAAGTAAAAGAGACTGTCTACTTTTTAGACAATCTCTTCAATTTTTCTGTTTCAAAACATAAATTTATTCTTTTGACCCTGCATAGTATTGGTCCAGAACTTCCTGGATATCATCTATGCAACCGCCGCATGTAGTACCTGCACCAGTAACTTCTCCAACATCTTCTACTGTTTTACAGCCTTTTTCTTCTATGGCCTTAAGAATTTCATTTTTGTAAACTTCATTGCAATTGCAAATAATAATGTCTGCGCTCATGTTTGCTTTTTTATTTGGTTTATAATATTATAGCCTATTAACAATCTTATTTGGAAATTGTTGGCTTATTTTTTAATCTTTTTTTATTTATCTTAAGGTGAAAAAGAAAGTTGCACCTTTATCAAGATCAGACTCGGCCCATATTTCTCCACCATGTTTGTCAATTATTCTTTTTACAGTAGAGAGCCCTATTCCAGTTCCTACATAATCATTGCTATGATTGAGTCTAGTAAATGGCGTAAACAGTTTTTCTGATTTAGACATTTCAAAACCTACCCCATTATCTTTTATATAGAAAAGCTCTCTCCCATAATACTCTTTCTGTCGAAATACTATTTGGGGATCTTTTACTTTAGAACTGTATTTTACAGCATTTCCCAATAAATTGTCTAGTACTACTCTTATCATAATGGGATCGGCATAAGTAATTATTTTAGGCTCTATTGATATGTTTGGTCTATTCCCAGGATATCTAATCATTAGATCTTCTACTATTTCATTAGCTATATTACTTAAATTAACCTCTTTTTGTTCAATTTGCACACGACCCGATTGAGAATATGAGAGCAGGTCTTTAATAAGTTGGTTCATTTGGAAGGCAGCTTCTTGTACATACTTAATATAACCTTTCTCTTTTTGTGAGACTGTTGTTTTGGGGTTATCCAATATAGCACTAGAAAATCCAATTATTACAGATAGAGGTGATTTTAAATCATGAGAAACAGTACGTGCAAAAGCATCTAAATCTTCATTTGCCTGAATGAGCTCTCTATTGGTTGTTTCTAGCTTCTTTTTTATCTCCATTAACTCGTCATTTCTTTGTATAGCAGTATCGTACACAGAGATTAATAAATTTAGGATCTGTTCACGGCTAGAAGTTATCGAGAACTCTTCTTCTCTATATTTTATGTGAATAGGGTTGTTGTAAAGCGTGTTGTCATAAAATTCTTGACTCTTGATGTTGCTCAGTAAATGGTTAATTCTTGAGAGAAGATCTTCCTCTTGATATGGTTTTGTAATAAAATTATCGGCACCTGCTTGTAGCCCCCTTATAATATCTACTGGATCTTGAAGAGATGTAAGTAGGATTACAGGAATATTGCTTGTGTTGCTGTTCTCTTTTATTTTTTTGCAAAATTGATAACCATCAATTCCGGGCATTATTATATCACTAATAATAAGAGCCGGTTTCTCTTTTTCAACTCCTTTAAGAGCATCTTCGGCAGAGCTATAAATTTTAAAATTTAGATTGTGCTTCTTAAAAAAATATTCAATTCTTTTTGCTTGAACAAGGGAATCTTCCAATGCCATAATATATCCTTGAAAACTCTCTTTCATATTTATCTGTTTAATAAATAATTTATCTCAATAGCTATCTCCTGAGGGCTAAGCTCTTTACATTGTGCTCCTAGTTTTTGTGCCTCTCCAGGCATGCCAAAAATAAGCGATGTACTTTCGCTTTGAATTAAGGTATAAGCACCAGACTCTTTGAGTCCCTTTAGTCCTTTAGCTCCATCTTTACCCATCCCCGAGAGTAGAATTGCAATGCACTCTTTTGGGTTCTCTTTTATGATACTTTCAAAAAGAGCATCTATAGACGGAGTGTGTATCAATCCATTGTTTCCTTTTATGGGGGGAGTTAATTTTATATTTGAATTATTTGTAATTGTCAAATGAGTACCACCAGGAGCAATGTATATAGTGTTATTTCTTAATTTTTCTCCTGAACTTGCAATTTTCACACAATTTTTAGAGAATTGTTGTAGCCATGTTGCGTAGCCTTCGGTAAAATTGTGATCTATATGTTGAATTATTACAATAGGTGCTTTTAGCGGGTGGGTCAATAGTTCTAAAATAGTTCGTATAGCCTCAGGCCCTCCTGCCGAAGCTCCTATAGCTATAATAGAAACTTTTCTTGGAATCAGACAACTACTATTTTTATTTTTTAACTTGTAATCTGTTGTAATATTGTCTGCTATTTCGTTATCATTTTTTATACTATCGTATTTTAACTTAATGCTATTAGTTCTTCTAATAACTTTTACTTCTGACATTAATTTTAACAGGTTCTTATATTTACTTGCCGAGGCGTGGTAATTTGGATGGTTAGGGCTTAATGGTTTAGGGAAAATAGCTACAGCGCCTGCACTTAGTTCTTGTATTGCTATATGTACATCGTTTTCTTTATAGATAGAGCTAACTATTACAATTGGGACAGGGTGGTTTCTCATTATTTCATAAGTAGCTTCTAGACCGTCCATCACAGGCATAAAGATATCCATACTTATAACATCTGGATTAAAAAGCTTTGTGTACCTAACAGCTTGTTGGCCGTTGATTGCTTCTGCTACAACTTCGAAACGGCCGTCGCTCTCTAAAATGTTATTAAGCATTTTTCTAATCAATGCAGAATCTTCTACAATTAAGACTTTAATTTTTTTATGTGTTAAATTATCACCCACTTACAAAAGTCTTTTTATAGTCTCTATTAAATTGCTTTTTTCGAAATTGCTTTTCACAATATAGGCATCTGCTCCTG
>JBAYBU010000140.1:0-4658 GCA_041669105.1 Bacteroidales bacterium
GACTGCCTCGGCTTGGTCTAATGCCATCCATTTATTACTTTTCCTTATCCTATCCAAAGATGTGTTAATAACAATCCTGCGCAACCACGCTTTAAAAGATCTAGATAAATCAAACCTTTTGATCTCCTTAAAAATCTTTATAAAACTGTCATTAACCGTTTCAATGGCATCATTACGGTTGTCGATGTACAAGAGTGCAACGCTCAAGGCATAACCAAAGTACTTTTTATACAACTCTTCTTGAGCCTTCTCTTCCTTTTGTATGCAACCCCGTATGATTGAGTCTAAGTTTTCATAATTACTATCTGCCACACAATTCAATATTGCTTGTTTTACATTTATGCCCGCTCTTATCTACATTCCCGCCCTGGTACTGCTTTTGATGCTAGCACTGTCTCTGGAACTAGCACTGTCTCTGGTTATGTCCCTAGGTTATTTATGGTGCCAGACAACAAAGCTATTCACGGGCATAAATATAAGTTTTGAACTATAAATTAACAACTTTAAGTTTAAGAACGTATTTCAAAATTGAGTATGGTCTTACATTATTATTTATTATTTGACTTCTAAACAGAGGATCTCTCGCCTTCTCTGGTATTACACAAACACTCTGTTTGAATCCTATGCTTGCAGGCATAATCAAGATTGAAGTTCCACCCTCTCTAGTTAGCTTTATCCCCTCTTCTAAACCCTGCACCGCCATTCCGCGGTCTAAGAAAACTTCAGCTCCATTTACAGAATGAATTAAGGTTTCATCTAAATATTTGCGAGCAAAATCGAGTATCACAATACTATTGCTAAATGGCCTGTCACCTTCTCCCGCTATAGAGTCTATCATGTAAAGACCCGATGCATACTCTTTGAATTCTAAGTTTGAATAGTTTGCAGCTACATAGTTTGCAATAGAATCGCGCTGAATATCATCTAACTCACTCTCACTTTGTACACCTGTAACCTCTATATCTACTATAAAATTGCTATGTGGTCCAAAATCTTTTGTGCTAAAACTACCATAAGCAAGGTAAGAAGGAATAAAGAATCTAAATGTCTCCCCTACCTTCATGAGTCTAATACCATAATCAATTGCCTCTGGAATAACAGTATAAGTCATTAACTTAATCATAGCCGGTTGGCTACCTTCACTTACATCACCCACATTAGTCTCGATAACATTACCATTAAGCAACGATATTTTATAATTAAAAGAAACCACATCATCTTTTTTGAGCTCTTTTCCTGAGTTTGGAATTGCATCGAGCGTCATAGATGGAATATTCATATAGTAAAAACCTTCGCTGTGCCTAGTTGCGGTAGCCGCACTAGTTGCAACAAATTCGGCCAAAATTTTATCATCTACCTTCTGCTGTTTCTTATAATCATTGTCACTCTTTAGACACGATTGTGCCCCAAATGCAGCGAAAACCACTGCCATCATTAAAATAAAATTCTTTTTCATTTTTTTAACTCTAATATTGTTTTTAAATAACTTAACTACTGTCAATACGTATCTCACGCCTAAAACGCTACAAAGCACAATTTTTCTTCTGCAATTTCCTCTGTTTGTCTTTGAGCCAACAACTTGATTTGCTGCAATCTAGTTTTTAAATATTTTTATATAACGCTCAATTAGAAAAATTAACTACCTAATTTACAGACTATTGACTCAAAGACAAACAGAACACGTAGTGGCGATGATTGAGCTTGAGGCATTGACTATCAGCTCTATAGACTTTCTAATAGCCCTTTTTTTAGGGTATTAGAAAAGTGAATTACTTGATTTACAGATAGTTCCTCGCAATCATCGCCTCACAGGTAATCACTGTAAAGAAGTACTATTACTATTAAGAAGTACTATTTACAGTAAATTCAAATAATTTTACAAAGCATATTCTGCCCAATATTAGAAAGCCACACCCCGCGAAGCGGTAATAAACCCGCGAAGCCTCCATACATTTGACCGATTTTTGTTAAGACACTGTAGATTAGCTAAATAACTTTTGTAAATAAGCAAAAAATCGGCTATTTAAGAAAGCTATAATGTTGACAACCAGTAAATTAAGTTAAATCGGTCAAAATTCACTGGCCCATTTGGATATAATTGACCAAAAGCCAATGTCCCTTACGATTCTGGGCTACGTTAGAAATATTTTAAATAAAAAGTACCTACGGTGTGTATTTACCTGCTTCACAGCTTTTAAGATGTGGCTAGGTGGGAAACTTTAGTTTATTATAACTACCTTATTATAACGACTTTATTCTAATGATGTTTTTCTGTCTTGATTATCTACAAGATTCACTATCTTTATCCCAGAAATAATCACTCATCATTATGATTAAAAGCCCTTTAAGAGCAATAATCTTTCTTTCATTTGGAAGCTCTCTATTAATAGGTGCACTTTCCATAGTGCCTATGTTCATAGCTATCAGTCCATTGCCCTTTATATTCTATTTTTCAATTTTCCTTCTTCTCTTCCTTAACCTTATAACCTTCTGGTTAATTAACTTTGCTCTTGTTAGTGCATTTAAATCTGTAAAAAACAGATACATCAAGCTTTCACTGAGATATTCTGCTAGTTACATCTTAACAGTGGCTACCTCTGGATTCTTTATTAACTATGTAATCTCTTCTAGTGAGATGCAACTTTTTTTTATTAATCATGGAGTTGCACGAAGTGACAGCATAACGGTTTTTGCACCCTATTTTATGGCCGGAGTCATTAATACGTTTGTAATCTTCATGATGGAGTTTGTTATTTTACAAGTTACAAAATCGAGAGTAGAGATAGAGAACGCTCAATTAAAAATAGATAATGCCGAGGCTCAAAACACTCAGCTAATGCAATATGTGCAGCCCCATTTTATTTTCAACTCGCTTAGTGTGCTCAAGTCTCTGATTCGTACAAACCCACCACTTGCCGAAAGATATATTTTAAGATTATCTGATTTCTTACGACTCTCTATTGCCTCTACCCAAGAAAGTCTACTTAATTTGCAGGACGAGTTAAAAATGTGTAAAGATTATATAGAGATGCAAAAAATGCGTTTTGGAGAAGCACTCAATGTTATATTGGAAATTCCTGCAAACCTGCTTTTAACTAAAAGAGTACCTAGATTCTCACTCCAACTGCTATTAGAAAATGCAATTAAGCACAACGCTTTTACTAAGGAGATGCCATTGAATATCAAAATTGAAAAAGAGGGCGATTATTTGAGTGTTACTAATAACATCCAAGAGAAAGAAATCTCGGGCATATCGCTTAAATCGGGTTTAGAAAATCTCTCTAAACGTTATAAAGTTATTTGCGAAGAAGATATTATTATTGAAGAGACTAAAGAGTATTTTAAAGTCTATATTAAATTGCTAGACCAAGAAAAACAGAAGACAAAAAATAGAATAAAAAACAGGACATGAAAACAGAAAATAAAAAACATGACATGAAAACAGAAAATAAAAAATTGGGAACAAAGAAATAGAAGCTAAAAACAGAACCCAAAAATCAGGGTGTAAAATGAAAATAATTATAATTGAAGATGAACGAATAACAGCCGAAGATTTAGCCATTACTATTTTAAAAGCTAAACCACAAGCAAAAATAGAAGCAATACTAGGATCTGTAAAAGAATCATTGGATTTTTTTGCAAACCACAAACACCATATAGATCTAATATTTAGCGACATCCAACTAGGTGATGGCTCTAGTTTTGATGTTTTTGAAAAAACCAATATAAAATGCCCAGTAATCTTTTGTACCGCTTACGACCAATATGCACTTAGGGCCTTTGAAATGAATGGTATCCACTATTTGCTAAAGCCATTTGATCTAGAGTCTGTCAAAACAGCCTTCAAAAAATACGAAATACTCAAAGAGAATCTATCTAGTTCTACAACTGAACGAGCAGAGCCAGCAACTGCACAGACAGAATCGGCAAAAACAAAAAAAGTTTTAACTAATAATACTGTTAGTAATGTTTCAAACACAGTAGAGAGAGAAAATGTATCAATTAAAAATTTAAAAGAGATCATTGAATCTCTCAAAAAAGAGGAAGCTCCCAAATCTGTTCTAGTATATCATAAAGATAAAATCCTACCTATAAAGTTGGAAAATGTTGCTCTTTTTCATATAGAAAATGAAGTTACCAAACTAGTCACTTACAATAACACCTCCTACCGAGTAAACAAACCGATGGAGGAGTTAGAAGCTACATGCGGCGATTCGTTCTTTAGAGTAAACCGGCAATTCTTGATAAACAGAGATGCGATTATAGATACAGCTCAATATTTCAATCGCAAACTAGTGGTTAACTTATCTATAGAACTTAAAGAGAAAGTAGTTGTAAGCAAAGCAAAAGCCCCCACATTTCTAAACTGGCTAATGTATACCTAAATCAACATCAGACATCAAAGTCTAAATCAACATTAAAATTTCTCACATAGCCAAATCATCAAAACTGCGAAGCAGGTAAACACACACCGTAGGTACCTTTTGTCGCGACGATGATTAAGGTGGGGGCTTTGGTTATCAGCATCTTGAGTTTTCTAATAGCCCTATTTTTAGTAACCGTCCGTTGAGCCCCGTATTTGATATAAAAAAAAGAGGCTTTTAAGCCTCTTTTCTATTTATTCATACTCTTCTTCTAATGGTATCCATTTATTTGGC
>JBAYBU010000141.1:0-4652 GCA_041669105.1 Bacteroidales bacterium
CATCTTTAATTATTTGCATCTGCAGAGCCACGTCAGAAAGAATATTGTTCAAATGATTAATTAGTTCTGTAAGTTGGTTGAATTCATTTTGGAGCTTTTCTCTCTCTAATCCAGTAAGTTGGCGCAAACGCATCTCTACTATTGCAGAGGCTTGAATCTCAGAGAAAGAAAATCTTTCCATCAATCGTTCTTTAGCTTCATCTACAACTTTAGAAGAGCGAATAATTGAGATTACCTCATCTATGTGGTCTAACGCAACTAATAAAGCTTCCAGAATATGTGCTCTTTTTTGAGCCTGCTCTAATTCAAACTTTGCTCTTCTTACTACAACATCGTGGCGATGCCTTACAAAATATTTTATGAGTTGCTTTAGATTGAGTTGCCTAGGCCTGCCATCTACAAGTGCAATATTATTTACAGAGAAACTAGATTGCATAGGTGTCATTTTGAATAGGGTATTCAAAACTACATTTGCAACTGTGCCAAATTTGAGGCGAATTATTATTCGCATTCCATTTCTGTCGCTCTCGTCATTTATATATGCGATTCCCTCTATCCTCTTCTCCTCTACAAGCTCGGCAATCTTCTCTATAAGCTCCTTTTTATTTACCATATAGGGAATTTCAGTAACAACAATTGTCTCTCTTCCTTTGTCACTTACTTCTATATCGGTTTTGGCTCTCACTACAACTCTCCCTCGGCCAGTTTCAAAAGCATCTTTTATGCCTTGATAGCCCATAATTATTCCACCTGTGGGAAAATCGGGACCTTTAATATGCTCGAGTAACTCTTCTGTTGTAATTTCATTTTTGTCTATGTATGCGCATATTGCATCTACAGTTTCTGACAAATTATGAGGCGGCATATTGGTTGCCATACCTACAGCAATTCCAGAGGCACCATTGAGCAATAACATTGGAGCTTTAGCAGGTAATACTACCGGCTCCATAAGAGAATCATCAAAATTGGGCTTAAAATCTACTGTATCTTTATCTAAATCGGCTAAAACTTCCTCGGCAATCTTTCTAAATTTAGCCTCGGTATAACGCATTGCTGCCGCAGAGTCTCCATCTATTGAACCATAGTTCCCTTGCCCATTTACAAGCATATAGCGCAAGCTCCACTCTTGTGCCATTCTAACCATGGCATCATAAACACTAGTATCACCATGTGGGTGATATTTTCCCAATACCTCACCTACAATACGAGCAGATTTTTTAAACCCTGCGCCAGACGAAAGGCCTAAATCATACATCCCGTAAAGTACTCTCCTGTGAACCGGTTTTAAACCGTCACGAACATCTGGAAGAGCTCTAGAAACAATCACCGACATCGAATAATCGATATAGGCGCTTTTCATCTCATCCTCAATGTTAATTCTAATTATTTTTGAGTTATTTTCAGATTCTTGATCCATCTTATATTTGCAATTTCTAATTTAAAAAAGAGGTGCTAAAGTACAAAGAAAAATACTCTTGAACAAATTGAAAATATAATTGTCTTTATTGTGTACATATAGAAAACATATATTATACCAATGAACCTTCAATTATCAAGCGAACTTAACGAAATAATCTCTTATAGCAAAGAGGAGTCTATGAGAATGGGCAGTTATTCTATTACAACAGACCATTTAGTAATGGGTATTTTGCGTCATCAAGATAACTCGGCTTTCGAGACCATAATGAAGTTTGGAGTAGACTACAAAGCCTTAAAAGAGAAAATAGAAAAGAGGCTAAGAGTAGGAGATATAGTTCCATTTGAACAGTCCGATAAAATAAGTCTTTCTAATGGTGCCGAAAGGTCTCTGAGATTGATGTATCTAGAGGCAAAGTCAATGAAAACTGATAAACCCGGGCCTCTTCATCTTTTATTAGCTATTATGAAAGGAGAGGATACTTTTTCGGTAGATATTTTAAAGGAGTATCAAGTTACATACGATAGCATCAAATCTACTCTTAAAGGTCATCAAATTTCTCGTCCTATCTCTTCGGCAGCTTTTGACGAGGAGATGGAGAGACCTAGAGGACATAGTTCAATAATCCCTTCTAAGAATCTAAAGAGACAAAAAACCTCTTCTAATACTCCAGTTATTGATAGTTTTGGTTTTGACCTTACTGCTGCTGCACTAGAAGATAAACTAGACCCAGTTGTAGGGAGGCAAAAAGAGATAGATAGATTAGCTCAAATTTTAGGCCGTCGTAAAAAAAATAATCCCGTAATAATTGGCGAGCCAGGTGTTGGAAAGTCGGCTATTGCCGAGGGGTTAGCTCAACTTATCGCACAAAAAAAAGTTTCACGTGCTCTGCTTAACAAAAGAATAGTCTCTCTAGATATAGGCTCTATCGTAGCTGGGACAAAGTATAGGGGACAGTTCGAAGAGAGAATAAAAGCTATCTTAAATGAGCTTAGTAAAAATCGCGATATTATTCTCTTTATAGATGAACTTCACACTCTTGTTGGTGCTGGGGGTGCTTCGGGTTCTTTAGATGCTGCAAATATGCTTAAACCTGCGCTTGCTAGGGGAGAGATTCAATGTATAGGTGCCACCACCTTAGATGAATATAGAGAGTTTATAGAGAAAGATGGGGCTTTGGAGAGAAGGTTCCAAAAAGTTTTAATAGACCCAACCACTTATGACGAGACTTACGACATTCTTACAACTATAAAAGAGAGATATGAAAAGCACCACAATGTTAAATATACCGATGAAGCAATTGTTGCTTGTATAAAACTCTCTCAAAGATATATTACAGATCGTTGCCTTCCCGATAAAGCTATTGACGCTATGGACGAGGCCGGTTCAAGAGTGCATCTTAGACACCTTAATGTTCCCGATTTTATCTCAAATCTAGAAAAAGAACTAGACTCTTTACGTGAACAAAAAAGAGCCGTTGTTGCAGTAAATGAGTTCGAAAAAGCAGCACAAATACGAGATGTAGAAAACAGCAAAGTTATTGAGCTCAATATGGCTCAAAAAAAGTGGGAAGAAGAGCAAGACCTTAATCCCGACGTGGTAAATGAGAGTGATGTTTCCGAAGTGCTTTCTATGATTACAAATGTACCTGTACAACGTCTTGCACAAAAGGAGGGAGACAGGCTCAATCAAATGGGAGAACAAATACGCAAAAGAATAATTGGACAAGACCAAGCTGTAGAGAAAGTGGTAAAAGCTATTCAAAGAAACAGAGCCGGCCTTAAAGATCCTAACAAGCCTATTGGAACATTTCTATTTTTAGGACCTACTGGTGTTGGAAAAACTCAACTTGCAAAAGTACTTACAGAGTATCTTTTTGATTCAGTAGATAGTCTTATAAGGGTAGATATGAGTGAATATATGGAAAAATTTGCTCTCTCTAGACTCATAGGAGCTCCTCCAGGATATGTGGGTTACGACGAGGGTGGTCAATTGAGTGAAAAAGTAAGGAGAAGACCCTACTCAGTTGTATTACTAGATGAGATTGAGAAAGCACACCCCGATATTTTTAATATACTGTTACAAGTTTTAGACGAGGGGCGTTTAACAGATAGTAACGGACGTCATATAGACTTTAGAAACACTTTGCTAATTATGACCTCCAATGTTGGTAGCCGAGAACTAAAAGACTTTGGCTCAGGCATGGGATTCCCTACTACCACCAAGAGAAGCATTACAGATAACAATCGTTTTATCATAGAAAAAGTACTTAAAAAAACATTTGCACCTGAGTTTCTCAATCGCTTAGACGAACAGATACTCTTTAACCCACTTACAAAGGAAGATATCTGTAAAATTATTGACATTGAACTTGACGATCTATATTTAAGAACGGAGGCGGCCGGCTATTCACTAACTTTGAGTGAAGAGGCCAAAATGTTTGTTGCCAACGTTGGGTACGACCCTCTCTATGGCGCAAGACCGTTAAAAAGAGCAATCCAAAAGCATATAGAAGATTTACTGGCCGAGGCTATTATTGGCGGAACTTATAAGATGGGAGACAAAATCTTTATTGATCTAGATAAAAAAGGTTTAAAGAAAGGTGAAACTCCTGAGAAACTTAAGGTTTCCCGAATTAAGAAGTAAAATAAACTGCTTATCATTAAGCTCCTGATCTCTGTATTTACACTCTTTATTGTATTTATGGTCTCTCAGGAGCTTTTTTAATGAATGCCTTTGGTGGGTTTTGGGATCAATCATAAATTTTAATGGAGCAGTTTTTCCAATAAGTTTAAAACCCAGCTTTTTGTAGGCATTTCCCCCACCCCAATCAAGATCGGCATAACTCATTATCTCTTGAGGCTTCTCTTGCTCTACAAATATGCTTAATAGGCGCCCCATACCCCCTACTATTCTAGAAGAGCCCAAACTAGCATATCTTACCCACTCAAAAGAGTTTACAACTCTACCATCTCGTTTCATAGGCCGTGATGCCGAAAACGAAGCCACCGCAACCAATTTTTTTGAATAAAAAAGCGCATAAAAATACTTAGCTCTTGAATACCCCAGAATGTGATTATTATCAAGAAACTCCCTTGCCATTTGCACATCAATCTTTGCCACCCTACATTTTCTTGCAAAAACAACCTCACCTTTGCCAAGCAACGCCCTTAATCTATTACGAATAATATCTCCCTTAGTAAACCACAAATCTTCATAGATCTTTATTTGCCTC
>JBAYBU010000142.1:0-4645 GCA_041669105.1 Bacteroidales bacterium
GAGCTTATAGGAGATGGCTCTTTCTCTTCTGAGTTTTTTGGAGATGTTTGGGATCAGCCTGTTTATGTAGCAACTATATCTCCAACATTTAAGTTTTATAAATTGCCAGGCTGCTATTTTGCTGGTTATGATATCTCTTTTAGTGTAAAAGATGGTGTTATGGAAATGGAAGAGCAAAATACAGGTTATTTTTACGATGCAGACAATGGATATGTAACTCTTAACCCAGTATCTACAGAGATATCGGGGAAGAAATATACTGTAAATGCAACATTCCATCTTCGTAAATCTGGTGCATGGTTTGGTGCTACTACAGCTGCCGAATCAATTACTCTACCTTAATTAGTTTCTTATTTTAAGGTTATAATAAAAAGAGCGTGCTATAACTGCACGCTCTTTTTTTTGTATAAAGTGTTGTTTGTTTATTTACAATTTGTATGTAAATTTGGGTTAATTACAGACATTTTTTTATTGATCTCTTTATCTTTTTTCTATGAGCAGTAACCCTAACTTAAATTTGACCAAATCTAAGCAATATTTTATTTATCTTATTTTAGCTCTTGCTATTACTCTTAATGGATGTAACTCAAGCCCCAAAGGGTTTGTAATTAAAGGCTTTATAGATGGTGTGGAGCCGCAAATTTTAGATGGGATTCTCTATCTTAGGCACAGTAAAAATGGAACACTTCCCATAGACTCTGCTGTTGTAAAGGAGGGTGAGTTTTTATTGCAAGGGCATATAGATATTCCAGATAAATACCTATTAATTATTAAAGGTATTCCAAATGCGATTCCTCTTTTTCTAGAAAACGATAAATATAGTGTTAGAGGTGACTCTAAAAATCTAAGAGATGCAGTGGTAAGTGGTGGAGTTTCTAATAGACTATTTCTTCTTACCAATCACAAAAACAGAGTAATATACCAAAAATACAATTTAGATGTGGTTTTAAAAAGGTTAGTTGAGTTACCGCCTTTAGATTCTACAAGGGAATCATTTGAAAACTCATTAGATAGTGCCAATTACACAATGAGGGAGTTTATTGACTCACTAGTCTCATCAAATCCGTTGACTTTCTACTCCTTACATAATTTAATGGCAAATTCAAGAAGTGCAAAGCTCTCTTTAGTAGAGGCAGAACTCGAAGTGTTTAGAGCAGACTCGGTATTCATTAAACATCCTTTTTACGAGGAGATTAATAATAATATTGAAATTAGAACTAAGCTATTGCCTGGCAAAGTTGCTCCTCTTTTTTCTCTTTATGACTCCAATTCAAAATTAAGATCTATAGCAGATCACTTCTCTAGCAGTAGTGCCACTATTCTAATTTTTTGCTCTTTGTGGAATGATGCTAGTATTGAGTATTGCAGGAGTATAAGAGATGCTTACGACTCGTTAGCAGACAAGAATATAAATGTGGTTTCAGTAGCTATAAACAGTAACTTGATGGAGTGGAACTCTATTAATAAAAAAGAGAAATTTAAGTGGGTTCAGTTATTCGATAGAACCGACTCGGCTGTTAATGTGTTATATAATGTACAAACTATCCCTCGTGCTTTTCTTTTAGATAGTTTGGGTGTAATTATAAACAGTAATATTCAATTGAAAGATTTGGATAGTTTAATTTAGATATGAATATCATTGATTATTTTTATACATTTGTATGTTATATATAAGATAAGTTAATTAGTATCAGATATTAATGAATATAAAACTAAGTAAAATAATATTTTTCCTTGCAGCGCTATCCCTTTTACTCTCTTGTGAAAAGGAGCCACCTGCACAACTTAAGCTCTCTATAGAGAGTGTAATCTTATCTAATATTGATGCCCAACAAACTATTTCTGTTAGCGCAAATGGTAAATGGACAGCTACTATCTCCTCTACTTGGTGCACAATTAGCCCCACTAGTGGAGACGGTAATGGAGAGATTACTATAACAGCTAATGATAACCCTACTGTAAAAGAGAGAAGCGTATCTCTTTATGTGGTTAGTAGGGAGCTTAAAAAATCGGCTAAAATATTACAAAGTGTTTCTGAGCTCACTTTAGATAGGGCGGAGTTTCTTATCTCTAAGGATGCAGCCACCCAAGTAGTTAATATAATTTCTAATGCAATTTGGGAAGTTTCTATCCCAGATAGTGTAAAATGGATAACAGCCACACCTTTAGAAGGAAAGGGGAATGGAAAAGTCACTTTCACTATTGATGAAAACATGGGTAGCAAACGGGATGTTTATGTAGAGATTCGTTTTGCAAATAGTTATACAAGTTTAAGAGTGGCTCAGCAGAGGGGAGCTAACCAACCTCCAGACTCTCCGTTACTCAAAGCTCCTATAGACAACTTAACAGATGCCAATAGGCTCCCAACATTTAGATGGAGTGGGGTTAAAGACCCCGATGGAGATAAGTTGAGTTATAAAATAGAGTATTCAGATAATATCAATAGTTGGCAACATTCGCACAGTTTAGATGATACCCTCTTTAACTTATCGGCCTATTTAGAAGCCAATAAACAATATTATTGGAGAGTTTCTGCTATAGATTTATATGATGGTGCAACCTCTTATTCAGAGGTCTCAACTTTTACAACAGGAACCAAAACAAGTTATTTTGATGGTGAGTACAAAGTTGCACAATATCATACTAAAGGAGCTATGCCTTCAGAAATTTTATTTGTTGGCGATGGCTACATCTCAGAGGATTTTGAAGAGGGTGGGCAGTTTGATGCCGATATGGATGAGGGTATTGAGGCTTTCTTCTCTATTGAACCATATAAATCTTATCGGGAGTACTTTTCTATCTATAAACAGGCTGCATATTCAAGAGATAGGGGTGTAAAACAGACAGATAAAAATATTTTAAAATCAACTAAATTTAATTCGGATTTTCTGGGTGGCTCTTCACTATCTACAGATACCGATGAGGTGTTTAATTACGCGAGAAAAATACTAGGAGTAGATGATGAAAAGCTTAAGGAGTTGCTAATTATTCTTGTACTTAACCAAGATAGATATGCTGGTACCTGTTGGATGTGGTCTGATGGGAAAGCTATTGCTATTGCTCCGGTTAGTCGTTCTACATCGCCAGGCTCACATTTTAGTAATTTAATAAATCATGAGGCTGGTGGGCACGGGTTTGGTAGACTAGCAGATGAGTACGTAACATCTGAGAATAAAGGTAAAACAATTACCGAAGATGATAAAAAGCAGATAAAGACATTTGTAAATGCTGGATTCTATGGTAATGTAGATCTTACAGGAGATGTTACTGAGGTAAAATGGAAACATATAATAGGAGTTCCTGGGTATAATAGAGTGAGAACTTATGAAGGAGGCTTCTATTTTTCTTATGGTGTTTGGAGGCCCGAAACTTCTAGCTGTATGGTTCAGAATGAGAAATATTATAATGCACCTTCCCGAGAGGCTATGGTTAAAAGAATTTATAAAAAAGCTGGTATGGAGTATACATTAGAAGCTTTTATGGAAAAAGATATTGAGAAGGCGCCTTCTCAAAGTGTTATGATGCAAACTAAGAGTATAAATCCACTCACTTTTGTTCCTCTCGCTCGCCCTGTAATGGTAGAGTAGAATATTATTCAATTAAAAAGCAATAAAAAAGAGGTTATTCTCAGTAAATGAGACAACCTCTTTTTTAATTTTAGCTATTTGAGAAGTTAAACTTTACTCCTCTTTTTTGCTCTTAAAGGCTCTTTGATAATCGTCTTTTGAAGTAACAATAATCTTGTCAAATTCGCGAGAACCTGTTCCAGCTGGAATTAGGTGTCCGCAAATTACATTCTCTTTAAGGCCCTCAAGGGTATCTGTTTTACCAAATGTTGCTGCTTCTGATAGTACTTTAGTAGTCTCTTGGAAAGATGCAGCAGACATAAAGCTATTAGTCCTTAGAGCGGCTCTTGTGATTCCTTGAAGTATTTGGTTAGATGTGGCAGGAATAGCGTCTCTGGCTTCAACTGTTTTAAGATCTCTTCTCTTTAGAGTAGAGTTCTCTTCGCGTAGTCTTCTAACAGTTATAATCATTCCAGCTTTTAGCTCAGGAGAGTCTCCAGAATCTAAAACCACCTTCTTGTCATAGATGTCGTCGTTTTCTAACATGAATTCCCATTTGTCTACTAGCTGTTCTGGTAGAAAGCGAGTATCACCTGGGTCTACAATTTCTAGTTTACGCATCATCTGTCTAACAATAATTTCAAAGTGTTTGTCATTAATTTTCACACCTTGCATTCTATAGACTTCCTGAACCTCGTTTACAATATACTCTTGAACTCGGGTTGGCCCTTGTATCGCTAGGATATCTGTGGGAGATATTGCACCTTCGGAAAGTGCCATACCAGCTCTAATATAGTCGTTTTCTTGAACTAAAATTTGTTTAGACAAAGGTACAAGATAACGCATCTCTTCTCCAGTTTTTGAGGTTACGATAATCTCTCGGTTACCGCGTTTAATTTTACCCATAGAGATCTCTCCATTAATAGCCGAAACTACTGCTGGGTTAGATGGATTACGTGCTTCAAATAGCTCCGTAACTCTTGGAAGACCACCTGTGATATCTCCAGATTTCCCTATTGCTCTTGGAATCTTAACTAGGATTTCGCCAGCTTTAACTTTTTTCCCATTTTCTACAATAA
>JBAYBU010000143.1:0-4645 GCA_041669105.1 Bacteroidales bacterium
AAAAGTGAACTGAAGCCTTTTAATGGATGGACTAATAAGTTTATTTTCCCTCCTTATACATTTTCTATTGCCGATGCACTTGTAACTAACTTTCAACTTCCAAAAAGCACCATGCTCATGAGTGCAGCTGCATTTGGAGGATACGACAACGTGATGAAAGCCTACTCTATTGCTCTAAAAGAGGGATATAAAATTGGCACTTACGGTGATGCCTTTCTTATTATCTAAAACGGAATCGAAATAATTATCTAATTTAACTGTAGTTATTTATCTTTTAAAGGTAGAGGTTTTTCTCTGCCTTGTATCTTTGTGCATACAATGGATAAAGATGAAAAAATATGTTTGGTTGCCCTCAATCAAATTTTGAATAATAATGACAAAAAAGTTAAGGAGTTATTATCTCATTCAGGATCGGCAGAGGCTCTATTTATACTAGGGAAATCTAAACTACTAAAACATTATGGAAAAGATCATAAGTTTATTCAAGATATCTCCAACCCTAATACATTAATAAAAGCGAAAGAAGAGATAAAATGGGCAAATAATGAAGGGATTGAAATACTCTGTTATTCAGATACAAACTCTGGATACCCCTCTATCATGTTGGAGTACGTAGATTACCCTATAGTCCTATATAAAAAGGGAGATTTTTGCCTTAATTCTAATAAATTAATATCTATAGTAGGTACACGTAAGGCAACTAGTTACGGCAAAACTATTTGTAATGAGATTGTAAGAGATATGGCAAAAATTATTCCAGATGCCGCAATTGTAAGCGGTTTGGCATATGGTATCGATATTGCTGCTCACAAAGCAGCACTTGAGAATAATTTACCTACAGTTGCAGTTTTAGGAAGCGGTTTAGACAACATATACCCGGTAGCACATGCTTCAATTGCCAATAAAATCTGTGAAAATGGTGCTGTTATAACAGAATTCTGCAGGCAAAATAGGAGTTTTAAAATAAATTTTTTGCAAAGAAATCGTATAATAGCTGGAATAAGTCATGCGTTGATTGTAGTGGAATCTAAAGAGAGAGGAGGCTCTATGATAACAGCTAATCTAGCTAAGGAATATTTTACAGAAGTTTTTGCTGTCCCTGGTAAATTATCGGATCCCTACTCAGCAGGTTGCAACTTGTTGATCTCAGAGCAAAATGCTATGAGTTTTCACTCGGCACTTAAATTTGCAATAAACATGAATTGGTACACTCCCAAGAGTGTCAATCCTAACTTAAAAAGCATTTCTATATGGCCTCCTGATTCCGAAAAAGAAAAAATATTGGTAGCTTTGAACTCTTATAATGAATTAAATATTGATAACCTTTTACAAATAACAGAGCTCCCTGCATTGCAATTATCTTCTTTGTTGCTAGATCTTGAACTAGAAGGAAGGATCATCTCTCTCCCAGGTAAAAGATACTCAAGCTCATAGAGACAAAACAGAATAATGAAAGAGTTAATAGATACGCATATACATCTTTACGATAATAAATTCGACCCCGATTTTGCTCAAGTTATTGATAGAGCAAAAAAGGTTGGAATATATAAGGTCATTCTTCCAGGAATTGAGAGTACCTACCATGAAAAAATGGTAGAGACAGCCAATAAATTAAAAGGTTTTGCTTATACCTGTGCAGGCCTTCACCCAACTTCGGTTAAAGAAAATTGGAAAGAGGAGCTAGATTTTGTACTTAAAGAGGCTCCTTACAATAGTTATATAGCTATTGGCGAAATTGGGATAGACACCTATTGGTCAAAAGAGTTCCTAAAAGAGCAGGTGATAGTTTTTGAAGAGCAACTTAAAGTAGCGTCAAAATTGGGACTGCCAGTAATTATCCACTCCCGAGATGCCACCTCAATAATTTTAAACTCTTTAAAAAGAAGCAAGCATCTTAATTTAAAAGGAGTGTTCCATGCTTACTCGGGTAGTTACGAAACATATAGAGAGATTCTTAAGCTTGGTAATTTTATGGTAGGCATTGGAGGTGTTGTTACTTTTAAAAACAGCAAACTCCAAGAGGTAGTAGAAAAGATAGATTTAAACGACATTCTTTTAGAAACTGATGCTCCTTGGTTAACTCCGGCTCCCCACAGAGGTAAGAGAAACGAACCAGCCTATTTGCAATTTATAGCAGCCAAAATAGCTCAAATAAAAAATATTTCTCAAGAAGAAGTTGCATCAACTACAACAGAAAACGCAAAAAAATTATTTACCTTTGTTTAATATGAAAAAGGCAAATATCTTACTTATCTACACTGGTGGAACTATTGGTATGAAACAAGACCCCGAAACACTGGCTCTCACTCCTTTTAATTTTGAGCAGATTCTTGCAGAGGTACCCGAACTTAAAAAGATAGTTCATATAATAGACACTTTCTCCTTTTTTCCACCGATAGATTCGTCTGATGTTGAGCCAGATTTTTGGAAAGATATTGCTAAACTCATAAAAGAAAAATATATCCATTATGATGGATTCGTTATTCTACACGGGACCGATACTATGTCTTATTCGGCATCTGCCCTAAGCTTTATGCTAGAGAATTTAGAAAAGCCTATCGTATTCACGGGCAGTCAATTACCAATAGGAATGCTTCGTACCGATGGTAAGGAGAACTTAATCTCTTCAATAGAGATTGCCGCTGCAAGAGACCAAAATGGGAGAGCTGTGGTTCCAGAAGTTTCTATCTATTTTGAAAGCCAACTTTACAGAGGGAACAGAACCACAAAAGTCAATGCCGAAAACTTTAGAGCCTTTCGCTCCCCTAATTACCCATGTTTGGCCGAGGCAGGGATACATATAAAATATAATACCCCGTTTATTAACTATCCTACCCAATGGGATAAAGAGCTTACTATAAAAACTACTATAGATACAAATGTTGCAATTCTAAAAATTTTCCCTGGAATATCGGAAGCTGCTGTAAAAAGCACACTAGAAATCCCTAACATAAAAGCAATTATACTTGAAACATATGGTTCTGGTAATGCTCCAACAAAACCATGGTTTTTAAACTTACTATTGAGTGCAACTTCAAAGGGAGTTATTATACTTAATATAACGCAATGCCAGGCAGGGAGTGTAGATATGGAAGCCTACTCTACAGGCATAATGCTCAAAAAAATAGGTGTTATTGGAGGTTATGACTGCACAACAGAGGCTGCAATTTCTAAATTATTTTTTTAATGGGCCACAATAATAATAATCAAACAATTAAAGAGCTTCTTATGCGAAATTTAAGAGGAGAAATTACAATCAATTAGTGTTTATTAAAAAAATCTTTATAAATTGCACGATAATTGACTTTAGCAAAAAACAGATAACTATTTAAAATACATTGTTTAATAATTTAATCATTCAAAAATTTATGAAAAAAATTTTCATGTTTTTGGCAGTCATTGGTTTCATTACCATATCTGCACAGTACGCTGCTGCTCAAACTCCGGATCCTGCTACAGACCTTACGGTTCAACAGGAAATACCTATTCATCAGCAACTTAAGACCAAATACATAGAGGGTGGTGCTGGCTTTATGTCTACAGTACTAATGTGTCTTATATTTGGCTTAGCTATTGCCATAGAAAGAATTATTTATCTTAACATGGCAAATACTAATACCGACAAACTTCTTAAGAAAATACAAGAAGCCTACACTACAGAAGGTGCCGAAGCTGCAAAAGAGATTTGCCGTAACACCCGTGGTCCTGTTGCAAGTATTTTTTATCAAGGATTACTTCGCGCAGACGAAGGTATAGAAGTCGTAGAAAAATCGGTTGTTTCTTATGGTTCGGTTCAAATGAGCCAACTCGAAAACGGTCTTTCTTGGATTCAGCTTTTCATCTCAATTGCTCCCATGTTAGGTTTTATGGGTACTGTTATTGGTATGATCGCTGCTTTTGACGCCATTGAAGCTGCAGGAGATATTTCACCAAACCTTGTGGCAGGTGGTATTAAAGTAGCCCTTATCACAACCGTTTTTGGTCTTATCACAGCAATTATTCTTCAGCTATTCTATAACTACTTAGTTTCTAAAATTGACTCTATCGTAGTTTCTATGGAAGATGCATCTATCTCTTTGATTGATATCTTAGTAAAAGCTAAAAAATAATTAAATTATGGCTAAATACGCAAAATATATCTTATATCTACTTTTTGGCTTGGGGGTTGTTTTTACTGTCCTATTCCTAATCAATACAGATAATATGGGTATGCTAGATACTTATCTATACTATGCATACATCCTGTTTGGTTTGGGTATAGTACTTGCAATAGTGCTTCCTCTAATTAGTATGATCCAAAATCCAAAATCTATTAAAAAGATGATTTTTGGGATCGTACTGGCCGCAGTAGTTATTGGTATCTCATACCTGGCAGCATCAGGTGATCCGGTACCAGTTAATACAACAACAGAGCCTACCGCATTAACTTTTAAAATAACAGACACTGGACTTATTTTGGTTTATATCCTTTTATCAGTATCTTTTATATCAATTGTTGCAGGTAGTTTAGTTAATATGGTTAGAAACCGCTAATTAAGTTTAATAATATGGCAAGACCAACACAGGAAATCAATGCAGGTTCTATGGCAGATATTGCCTTCCTGCTGCTTATATTCTTCCTCATGGTAACAACCATGGATACCGA
>JBAYBU010000144.1:0-4645 GCA_041669105.1 Bacteroidales bacterium
TTAACACAAAAACAAAAAGAAGAGTATAGAGATATTATCTACTCTATTGAGAATAAATCAGAACATCCTTTAGCCGATGCAATTACCTCGTATATAAAGGAAAAAGAGGCACTACAAGTCAAATTAGAGAACTTCACCTCAATAACCGGGGTGGGTGCAACTGCAAGTTACAACGGAGTAAACTATTTTATTGGTAGTCCTAATAAATTGAGAGAGAAAGGCAAAGAGGCGCAAAAAGCTTTAAAAAACAGACAAGGTAAAAGCATCGTTCTGTTTAGTAGTAATAATAGCCCTATTGCTGTTATAGGGATAACAGATAAAATAAAGAAAAACTCAAAACAAACAGTACAAACACTTCATAAAATGGGCATTGAGGTATATATGCTCACAGGAGACAACAAAGAAAATGCAGCTGCAGTATCTGCAGAACTAGGTATAAAACATTATAAGGCAGAGGCGTTACCACAAGAAAAAGACGATTATGTTACGGAGTTGCAATCTAGTGGAAAAATAGTTGCAATGGTAGGAGACGGAATCAACGACTCCCAAGCTCTTAGCAGAGCAAATGTGAGTATTGCAATGGGTAAAGGGACAGACATCGCTATGGATGTGGCTATGATCACCTTAATCTCATCTGATCTAGCTCTTTTGCCTAAAGCTTTTGAGCTCTCCAGGAGAACAGTAAAATTGATTCATCAAAACCTTTTTTGGGCGTTTATTTATAATCTTATTGGGATCCCAATTGCTGCCGGTATTCTCTATCCATTTACAGGAATATTGCTAAACCCTATGATAGCAGCTGCAGCAATGGCCTTCAGCTCCGTATCGGTTGTACTAAATAGCTTGCGACTTAGCAAATAACTAAATGAAAACAAATAGTAATTGATTGAAAGGGATCTATTGCCACCCGAATGGATGCAGAACTACAGGTTTAGCAGCAAAAGGATGGTAATCTCCTTTAAGACCTACTGGAATAGAGTTTCTTATATCATAAACTATTTGAATAGATTTACGAGCCTCTTTTATTCCAAAACCC
The DNA here is from genome assembly GCA_041669105.1 of Bacteroidales bacterium. Classification (GTDB taxonomy): domain Bacteria; phylum Bacteroidota; class Bacteroidia; order Bacteroidales; family UBA932; genus Bact-08. Next base: position 1,037 of record JBAYBU010000144.1, read on the forward strand.
TCTCCAGCAAATATTTTCTTATAAGATTCTGTATGGAGATCGGCAAAGCCATCTGTGAATTCAATCTCCTCTCCCTCTATATTAAAAGAGCGATAAATTCTTTGACCTTTAGCAGTAATCTCCTCTGGAAGCGTAGCATCATTTATACTTAAAAAATAACGAACTCGCGCTCTTTCAAATTCTATAAAGCCAGCTACCCTGTCGTGAGTTTTTACATGTACCACATTTTTTTTAACCTCACCAAAAATCCAATAAAGCATATCATAGAAATGAATACCTATGTTAGTAGCTATACCACCACTTTGGTGCACATTTCCTTTCCAACTTGTAAAGAACCAATTACCCCTAGAGGTAATATAGGTAAGGTCCATATCATAAATTTTATCTTGTGGGCCCTCGTCTACTCTCTTTTTTAGAGCTAATATAGATTGATGGTATCGCATTTGCAAAATGGTGAAAATTTTTTGACCACTTTCACTCTCGGCCTTTTCAAGGGCATCTAAGTTCCAAGGATTGAGCACAAGCGGCTTTTCTGAAATTACGTTAGCGCCTAATTTAAGACCATAACGTATGTGGGCATCGTGCATATAATCGGGCGAACAGACTGCTAAAAAATCTACCCCACCACCATCTTCTTTTGCCTTTGATAAATGTCTATCAAAAAGTTCGAATTCTTTAAAAAAAGAGCACTTAGGAAAAAAGCTATCTATTATACCTACGCTGTCAAACGGGTCAACTGCAGCTAGCAGGTTGTTTCCTGTCTCTTTTATTGCTTTAAAGTGACGAGGAGCAATGTAACCTGCGGCTCCCATCAAAGCAAATTGTTTTACTGTTTTCAATTTATATTTTTTTACTATTAATCAAATATATAAATAATATCTCTCATTAAAAATTTAAAAATCCCAGCCAAATGGATGTGTAGAGCTCTCTTTTGCAGCAAAAGGATGATAATCCCCTTTAAGCCCTATTGGCACACCAGTTCTTATTTTGTGTACAATCTCTATCGATTTTCTTGCTTGGTCTAAACCAAAACCAGCTCCAGAAAGAATTTGGTTATAAGAATCTGTATGTAGCTCAGTAAACCCATCCGAAAACTCAATCTCTTCACCTTCAATAGATAAAGATCTAAAAGTTCTTTTACCTACCTCTTTAGCCTCTTGAGGCAGAGTGTCATAATTTATACTTAGAAAGTAACGCACTCTTGCCCTTTCAAACTCTAAATAACCAGCTACTCTATCATGGCTTGAGACATGTACAATATTCTGCTTTACAGAACCAAATATCCATGCAAGCATATCATAAAAATGGACACCTATATTAGTTGCCACTCCCCCACTTTTTCTAATATCACCCTTCCAACTTGTGTAATACCAATTCCCTCTAGAAGTTATATATGTAAGATCTAGATCGTATATTTTATCTTTAGGCCCTTGTTCTATCCTCTTTTTGAGATCTATAATAGTAGAGTGCAACCTTAACTGGAGTATGTTGTATACCTTTTTACCAGTTTCACTCTCAATATTTTGTAGAGCATCTATACTCTTTGGATTAAGCACTAGTGGTTTCTCGCTTATAACATCGGCACCTGCCCTAAGGCCAAAACGTATATGGGCATCATGAAGATAATTAGGAGTACAAATTGAGACATAATCTAGCTTACCACTGCAACGCCCATCTTCTCTTTTAATAACCTTGTTCTCCATTTTAGTAACATGGCGTTCAAAGAGTTCATACTGTGTAAAAAAAGAGCATTTTGGAAAATAAGAATCAATAATCCCTACAGAATCAAATACATCGTATGCAGCACAAAGGACATTACCTGTGTCTTTTATCGCCTTCATATGTCTTGGGGCAATATATCCAGCTGCACCTATTAGAGCAAAATTTTTCACGTAAACTTGTTTTTAAGATATCGCACAAAGGTACATAAAATGTGCCACCAAGCGCTATTGTTATAAGATTACCATAAATTACAAATTATTGTACATCTCTTTATAATACTTTTTATACTCTCCAGAAGTAACCCTATTTAGCCACTCTTCATTTTCTAAATACCACTTTACAGTTTTTTCAATTCCCTCTTCAAATTGAAGTGATGGGCTCCAACCCAACTCATTATGGAGTTTAGAAGAGTCAATTGCATATCTAAGGTCATGACCTGCCCTATCTGTCACATAAGTGATTAATGAATCGCTACTACCAGGCGCTCTGCCCAATAATTTATCTGTTGTTCTAATAAGAACTTTAATAAGATCTATGTTTTTCCACTCGTTAAAGCCACCTATGTTATATGTATCCCCTCTTTTCCCTTTGTGGTAGATAAGATCTATAGCCCTGGTATGGTCCTCTACATAAAGCCAATCTCTTACATTCTCTCCTTTCCCATATACAGGCAAAGGTTTGTTGTTTTTTATATTAAAAATAAAAAGTGGAATTAATTTTTCTGGAAACTGATAACTCCCATAATTATTAGAGCAGTTAGAGATTACGATAGGCAACCCATAAGTATCGCTGTAGGCTCTTACAAAATGGTCGCTAGCGGCTTTAGATGCCGAGTAAGGGGAGTGAGGGTCGTAGTGCGTCTGTTCGGTAAAGAAAGTGCCCTCTTCTTCCAAAGATCCGTAAACCTCATCGGTAGATACATGAAAAAAAAGTTTCTCCTTGAATCCCTCTTTCCCTTTTGCTCCCCAATAATTTTTTGCAGCCTGTAGCAGAGAGAGAGTGCCCATAATATTTGTTTGAGCAAATGCAAAAGGGTCTTTTATAGAGCGATCTACATGAGATTCTGCAGCTAAATGGATAACTCCTTCAAATGAATACTTATCAAAAAGAGTCTTTACAAAAGAAAAATCACAAATATCACCTTTTATAAAAATGTAATTTTCTTTGCCCTCTACATCTCGTAAATTTTCTAGATTACCTGCATAGGTGAGCTTGTCTAAATTAATAATATTATAATTGGGGTATTTGTTAACAAAAAACCTTACAAGGTGAGAACCAATAAAACCAGCACCACCGGTAATAAGAATACTTTTCATAATTATCAATTATTTATATCTAAATCTCCAAAATATTTTTTAAGCGATTCACTCCAATGAGGGATGGTAATTCTAAAAGTCGATTTAATTTTTATTTTATCCATTACAGAGTAAGGAGGTCTCTTTGCCTTGGTAGGGAACTTATCACTGGTAACAGCATTTACATTGCAACTACTAGAAGATTTAGAGACAATCTCGTGAGCAAAATCATACCAAGAACATACTCCCTCGTTTGAATAGTGATAGATCCCAAAAGGGAACTTAGCGCCCTTTTTTAGAGAGAGATATTGAGTGCAAATCTCTATAATTGCTCCTGCTAAATCTCTTGCATAAGTGGGAGTCCCTATCTGGTCAAAGACAACGTTAAGAGATGGTTTTTCATAAGAGAGATCATAAATAGTTTTTACAAAATTACTCCCACATTGAGAATAGAGCCAAGAGGTTCTAATAATAACATAATTAACTCCAGAGTTAATTATAGCCTCTTCTCCTTTTAACTTAGTTACACCATACACACTCTGTGGATCTGTTCTTTCACTCTCTTTATAAGGCAGAGGGCCATTGCCGTCAA
>JBAYBU010000145.1:0-4645 GCA_041669105.1 Bacteroidales bacterium
ACTGGCCCTCTCTCTTTAATTTTGTGCAACCTTTTAAATTCGCGAAACAGATATTCAATGTAAAAACCAGTGTTTATAGCCAGAGGAATAAGAACTGGCATGAGATATCTAGACTTTTTCTCGGGGATTAATGAGAGCAAAACAACGGCAAAGAGTGTCCATAGTAAGCTGAATTTGTAGGCTTTTAAATTGACAACTCTTGTTTTTAAGTAAGAATAAAGCAGGCTTATAAACGCTGGGATGCTCCATAATCCGCTCTGAATAAAGAAACTCCAGTAGTAATAAAAAGGTCTCACATTATAACTAGACCAGTTAGAGGTCTCTTTTTGGGCAACCGCCATGAATACATCTGGGTCTTGTATACGCACATAGAGATACCACCACCCGCTAATTAAAACAGCTAATAAAATAGTCACTAGCAATGGTGCTGATTTGGTTTTTAGACTGCTGTATTTATAGGAGAACCCATAAGCAGCTAAAAAAGGGAGAAGCAGTGCATATAAAGAGATGGGCCCTTTGCTCATGAAGGAAGCACCTATAAACAGAGAGGCCATTAAAGCATCTCTCCAGTTAGCTTTGTCACTCCTAAACAGTGAAAATAGATAATAGATAGCCACCAACATAAAACCATGTGCAAATATGTCCCATGGAGCTTCTATTATAATTCCAAAGATATAAAATGAGGTAATTGCAATTAAGGCATTGGTGAGACTATGAAGTGGATCATTTAATATTTTTTTTGATAATAAATAGACAAAACTGCCAATTACCATAACAAGTAGTAGTGCTGGTAGCCTTAGTCCCAAAAGTTTATTGTTTCCAAAAAAGAGAGTTGAAATAGCTGTGAGCCAAGTAGGTAATGGGGGTTTTTCATATCTTGGTTCTCCATTCATTGTGGTAAGCAACCAGTTGCCATCGGTAACCATTTCGCGAGCTGTAACAAAGTTGCGAGCTTCCATAATAGTCACCTCAAGTGTAGATAAAAGAGGCAATAACATAATGGCCGTGAAGAGGCAAATGGTTACAATAGGATTTCGTTCAAACGTTTTTATTAGGGTTGGCATTACCTATATGGTGTTTGTTTATGGTGTTTATTGGTTGCGTTAAAGCTTTAACGATGTATGAATCATACTTTATTACATTCTCTATATCTTTACAAATTTGCATATTATTTTATAATATTGAAACTCTTCTTAGAGCGATTTTAATCAAATAATTATTGAGGTTAGAGAATATCTGTTTTATATGAGCAGCCCTTTTTACAGATTCAAGGAAATTTAACTACTTTTGACATAATCTAACCTATAGACTTTTCAGCTTACTTTATTACTATTATGAATAGAAACAGAAACAGTACTCGCCATTATAGCTTTACTATACTTATACCTTTATTTAACGAAGAGGATAATATTATTCCTCTGGAGAAGAGGTTGCAACTTTTTCTGCCGCAATCTTTGTATCCTACATGCGTAGTTTTTATTAACGATGGCTCGTTAGACGATAGTTTGAGCCGTATTTATGAGGTATGTATGCGTAATAGGCATTTTTTTTATATAAGTTTGGAGAAGAATGGAGGTCTTAGCGCAGCACTTAAAGCTGGGATAGATTATACTTTTTCTGATTATTTAGGATATATGGATGCCGATATGCAAACCGATCCAGAGGATTTTAACTTATTACTCAAGGAGATAAATGATTATGGATTGGTCACAGGCATTAGAGCGAACCGTAAAGATTCTCTATTTAAAAAATTGCAATCTAACATTGCTAATGGTTTTCGTAGGATGATGACCAAAGATGGAGTGTCGGATACTGGGTGTCCTTTGAAAGTTATGCACACAAATCTAGCAAAACGTATTCCTCTCTTTAATGGGATGCATCGTTTTTTACCAGCACTAATTCTTTTGCAAAATAAAAAAGTACAACAGGTTGTAGTGCGCCATTATCCTCGTTATGCCGGGGAATCAAAATATCATTTATGGAATCGATTAACGGGGCCATTTATTGATTGTTTTGCTTATAGATGGATGAAAAAACGATATATCAATTATACTATTAATGATAATAATATAGAAGAGTAATGCTAGCAACCCATTTTTGGATTTATGCAATTGGCTTTACTGCTCAACTATTTTTTTCTGCTCGAATCCTATACCAATGGATTGTTACAGAGAAAGCTAAAAGGGTGCTCTCTCCACCTGCTTTTTGGATACTAAGCATTCTGGGCTCTTTTTTACTTTTTATATATGGTTTGTTGCGTGACGATTTTGCAATTATTCTGGGACAGTATATAGCTTATTACATCTATTTGTGGAACCTGAACATGCAAGGGGTTTGGAAAAAGATATTTCCTATGTTAAAACTGCTTCTATTGTTAACTCCTATTGTAGTAACAGTAATTATTCTCCGTGATTTATCGGCATTTAACACTATTTTTTTTCAGAATAAAGAGATCCCTTTATGGTTGTTGATTTTTGGCTCTGCTGGGCAAGTAATCTTTTCTTTACGTTTCTTATATCAGTTTATCTACTCTGCATCCCACAAAGAATCAACTTTACCTGCTGGCTTTTGGATAATGAGCTTAGTTGGTTCATCTACTATTATTGCCTACGCTGTTTTTCGTCTAGATCCAGTCCTTTTACTAGGGCAATCATTCGGTTTTATAGCTTATATTCGCAATATAATTATAGGAAGTAGGAGTAAAAAAAATACAATTCAATGAAAATACTTGTTACTGGGGCTGCAGGATTTATTGGCTTTCATGTTGTGAAGAGATTACTTGAACAAGGGCATGAAGTTGTTGGTATAGATAATATCAATTCTTACTACGATGTAAGATTGAAGTATGATAGACTTTTTGAAACAGGGATTATAGAAAAAGAGATAGACCACCATATTTTTGTAAAAAGTAAAATTTTTCCTCTGTATCGATTTATGCAATTAGACTTAACAGAGAGAGAGCATCTCCATTCCCTTTTTGAGAAGGAGTATTTTTCGCATGTTGTTCATCTTGCAGCTCAAGCAGGGGTGAGGTATTCACTTGAAAACCCCTTTGCATATATTAACTCTAATGTTGTGGGCTTTATAAATATACTAGAGGCATGCCGGCACTTTTCAGTAAAGCATTTGGTTTATGCAAGTTCTAGCAGTGTATATGGGGCAAATACAAAATTGCCATTTAAAGAGTGTGATAGGACAGATAATCCGGAAAGCCTCTATGCAGTTACCAAAAAATCAAATGAATTGATGGCTTTCACTTACAGTAAACTCTATAATATTCCAACAACTGGGGTGAGATTCTTTACTGTTTATGGGCCTTGGGGGCGCCCAGATATGGCTCCTACACTGTTTATGCAGGCAATCTCTACTGGAGAAACTATAAGAGTATTTAATCACAGCAATATGGAACGTGATTTTACTTACATAGATGATATTGTGGCAGGCCTAATAAAAATTATCCCATCGCCTCCAAAAGTTGAAATTCCTAATGCAATATATAATATGGGTTGTTCTTCACCTGTAAGAATAATGGATTTTATCGCTACGATAGAGAAAGTTACAGAAAAAAAAGCCATTTTAAATATGGTTGATATGCAACCAGGAGATGTAGTTGCAACTTATGCCGACACATCGCTCCTAGAGAAAATTTTTGGTTACAAGCCATCTACTCCTCTAAATTTAGGTTTGCAAAAATTTCACGAATGGTTTAAAGAGTATTACTCTTAGGCTTCTATTGAAAGGTTTTTTACTTAAGTTTCTGTAAAATAGGGAGTTCGAGATAACTCTGAGAGAGTTTTTTTTAAAAAAACCGCAGCAAAAATTTTCTTGCTGCGGTTTATTTGTGTCACCTGTAGTTAGATTTGGGTAATTATTTTACCTCTTCGAAATCTACGTCGGTAACCTCTTTATCGTCTTCGCTACTTGATGCGCCTTGGTCTGGACCTGCTGGACCTTGCTCTGCGGCTTGCTGCTCTTGAGTAGCTTTAGCCATATCTTCTGATGCGGCGTGCCATGCTGCGTTAATCTCTTCCATTGCCTTATCTATTGCTGCAACATCTTGAGATTTGTGGCCCTCTTTCAAAGATGCTAGAGCTGTGTCTATTGCTGCTTTTTTATCGGCACCAATTTTATCTCCATAATCTTTAAGGTTCTTCTCGCTTTGGAAAATCATAGCATCGGCTGCGTTAATCTTTTCAATTCTCTCTTTCTCTGCTTTGTCGCTCTCTTCGTTGGCTTTAGCCTCGTCTTTCATTCGATTAATCTCGGCCTCGGTAAGTCCACTTGAAGCCTCAATTCTAATCTTTTGCTCTTTGCCAGTACCTTTATCTTTTGCAGAGACATTGAGGATACCGTTGGCATCTATATCAAATACAACTTCAATTTGAGGCACTCCTCTTTGGGCAGGTGCAATTCCATCTAGATGGAAACGGCCAATAGTTTTGTTGTCTTTAGCCAAAGGTCTCTCTCCCTGGTTAATATGTATCTCTACAGAGGGTTGGTTGTCGCTAGCAGTACTAAATACTTCTGATTTGCGAGTAGGAATTGTGGTGTTTGCATCAATCAATTTAGTCATAACTCCACCAAGAGTCTCAATACCCAACGAAAGTGGAGTAACGTCTAGTAGAAGTACATCTTTAACATCGCC